>DATAQT010000070.1:0-24390 GCA_036264535.1 Paraburkholderia sp.
CGCGCGAAGTCGATGCGGAGACGTCGCCGCTGCGTCGTCCCGAGCTGTATCAGTACGATCTGAATCTCGCGGATATCACCGAGGTGTGGCGCCGCGGCAGCGTGATCGGTTCATGGCTGCTCGACCTGATCGCCGGGTCGCTGGCAAGCGACACCGAACTGAAAGGCTACGCAGGCCGCGTGTCGGATTCGGGCGAAGGGCGCTGGACCGTCGCCGCGGCCATCGACGAAGGCGTGCCGACGCCTGTCCTGAGCGCGGCGCTGTTCGCGCGCTTCAGCTCGCGCGGTGAGGCCGATTTCGCGAACCGTGTGCTGTCGGCGATGCGGCATGATTTCGGCGGTCATGCGGAAAAACCTGTCGCGCCGGACGGCGGGCTGAAGTAGCTCTCGCCATCCCATCACGCCGATCCGGCGAACCGTCCCATCGAACCCGCGAAGGAGCCGCGATGCCCATCACCACCACCACGCCGCACGACGTCGTGTTTCTATTCGATTGCGACAACACGCTGCTCGACAACGATCACGTGCTGCAGGATCTGCGCGCGCACATGATGGGCCAGTTCGGCGAGGAGAACAGCGCGCGCTACTGGGAAATCTTCGAGAACCTGCGCCGCGAACTTGGTTACGCCGACTACCTCGGCGCGCTCCAACGCTACCGCACCGAGCATCCGCGCGACACGCGCCTGCTGTTGATGTCGTCGTTCCTGATCGAGTATCCGTTTGCGAACCGGCTCTATCCGGGCGCGCTCGACGCGCTGCGGCATGTCGGCAAGCACGGGCCGACGGTGATCCTGTCGGACGGCGACGTCGTGTTCCAGCCGCGCAAGATCTCGCGCTCGGGCCTGTGGGACGAAGTCGAAGGGCGCGTGCTGATCTACATCCATAAGGAGTTGATGCTCGATCAGGTGATGGAGTGCTATCCGGCGCGCCATTACGTGATGGTCGACGACAAGCTGCGGATTCTGAGCGCGATGAAGAAGTCGTGGGGCGCGCAGCTGACGACCGTGTTTCCGCGCCAGGGGCACTATGCGTTCGATCCGAAGGAAATCGCGAGCAACCCGCCCGCGGACTCGACCGTCGAGCGGATTGGCGCGTTGGCGGAAATCGACGTGGAAACGCTATTGCGTAGCGCGACGGGCGACTAGGCCTGAAGCGTGTGGGCGCCGCCTCATGCGCGGAGTCGCGGCGTCAGGCGTCGAGCGCCTTCAGGCGCGCCTGCGTATCGGCCGCGCCCATGCGCGCGGCGGCATCGGCCGCGTTGACGCCGTTCGAGTCGCGCGCATGCGGGTTGGCGCCGTGCGCGAGCAGCAGATCGACGATCGCCGTGCGGTTGAACATCGCCGCGACCATCAGTGCGGTGCGGCCATCGGGCGATGCGCCTTCGACGTCGGCGCCGTGCGTGAGCAGGGTCTGTATCACCTCTTCGAAACCCTTGAATGCGGCGCCTGCGATCGGTGTCTGTCCCGCGTCGTTGCGCAGGTTTGCATCCGCGCCCTGCTCGAGCAGCGTGCGCACCGCGTCGACGTGACCGTGGTAGCTCGCGAGCATCAGCAGGCTGTCACCGCGTTCGTTGCGCAGATTCGGCGGCACACCTTTTTCGATGACGGCGGCGAGCATCGTCGCATCGCCGCGCCGCGCGAGATCGAACACCTCCCGCGCGAGCGCCTGCAATTCGGGATCGGGCTGTGAGGGGGACGCGGTATCGGTGTAGTCGGTCAAGGCAATCTCCTCGCAATGATTGCGCGGCGCGATGCAAACGCCGCACCCGGTCTTTCAACGAGCATACACATTCCGCGGCGTCGGCGTCCGCGCGCGAGCAACCGGGCCGCCGCGCTAGCCGTGGCCGAACAGTTTGACCAGCAGCCCGAATATGCCGATGGGTATGGCGATTCCTACGCACACGAAGACAAGCGTAAGGACCAGGATCATGAGCACTTTGAGCCCACTGGGAGATGTCGACATGGCGGCCATTGACCTGAGACAAAGGAATACGAAAAGAAAGCACGTAGCGCACGGACACTGCAGTACGAATGCCACATTCAGCGCGACATACTGCGAGGGATAGCAAGGACTCGTCCCCGGTTTGAGCAGCTTAATACATTTGACTCGCGCACCACGGCTTCATTTCGATTGCATCGAACCCTGTCATGCGCGATCCGCGCAAGCCACCTCGCGAACCGTTGCCGTAACCCGCATCCATCGAGCACCGCATCATCCGCCAACCAGCCTGACAGTCGTTTTCGAGGAGTGACGCCATGGCCGAAGCAACCTCGCATTCCACCCCGCCACAAGTTCTGGACCCCGACACGCTGCGCAACATGGACCGCTACTGGCGGGCCTGCAATTACCTGTCGGCCGGCATGATCTATCTGCGCGACAACCCGCTGCTGCGCGAAGCGCTGAAGCCCGAGCACATCAAGAACCGGCTACTGGGTCACTGGGGCTCCGACGCCGGCCAGAGCTTCGTGCTGGTGCATCTGAACCGGCTGATCCGCAAGCTCGACCTCGACGTGATCTATCTGTCCGGTCCCGGTCACGGCGCGCCCGCGAGCCTCGCGCACTGCTATCTGGAAGGCCATTACTCGGAGATCTATCCGGACCGCAGCGAGGACGAAGTCGGCATGCGGCGCTTTTTCCGGCAATTCTCGTTCCCAGGCGGCATCGGTTCACATTGCACGCCTGAAACGCCGGGCTCGATTCACGAGGGCGGCGAACTCGGCTATAGCCTGTCGCACGGCTACGGCGCCGCGTTCGACAACCCCGAGCTGATCGTCACCGTGATGATCGGCGACGGTGAAGCGGAAACCGGCCCGCTCGCTACCTCGTGGCATTCGAACAAATTCCTGAACCCGATCCGCGACGGCGCGGTGCTGCCGGTGCTGCATCTGAACGGCTACAAGATCGCCAATCCGACGCTGCTCGCGCGCATTCCACGTGAAGAGCTCGAAGCGCTGATGGTCGGCTACGGGCACAAGCCGTATTTCGTCGAGGGCGACGATCCCGACACGATGCATCAGCAGATGGCCGCGACGCTCGAACAATGCATCGGCGAAATTCGCGCGCTCCAGCAGCATGCGCGGCAGAACAACGACACCACGCGGCCGCGCTGGCCGATGATCGTGCTGCGCTCGCCGAAGGGCTGGACCGGGCCGCAGGAAGTCGACGGTCACAAGGTGGAAGGCTCGTGGCGCGCGCATCAGGTGCCGGTGCCCGATCCGGTGACCAATCGCAAGAGCCTGCAGATCGTCGAGGACTGGCTGCGCAGCTACGGCCCCGACACGCTGTTCGACGCGAACGGCCGGCTCGTCGAGGAACTGCGCGCGCTCGCGCCCGAAGGCGCGCGCCGCATCAGCGCGAACCCGCACGCGAACGGCGGCCTGCTATGCAAGATGCTCGATATGCCGCCGTTTCGCGACTACGCGGTGACCGTGAAAAAGCCAGCGGCGGCGAATACCTCGCCGACCGCCGTGCTCGGCACCTTCCTGCGCGACGTGATGCGCAACAACCTGTCCAGCTTCCGGCTGTTCGGTCCCGACGAAACCGCGAGCAACAGGCTGCAGGCGGTCTACGAAGCATCGGGCAAGACCTGGCTCGCCGGGCTCGAGGCGAGCGACGCCGACGGCGGCGACCTGTCGCCCGATGGCCGCGTGATGGAAATGCTGAGCGAGCACACGCTCGAAGGCTGGTTCGAAGGCTACGTGCTGACCGGCCGCCATGGGCTCTTCGCGACCTACGAGGCGTTCGTGCACGTCATCGATTCGATGTTCAACCAGCACGCGAAGTGGCTCGAAAAAGCCAAGCGCGATCTCGGCTGGCGGCAGCCGGTGCCGTCGATCAATCTGCTGATCACGTCGCTCGTGTGGCGCCAGGATCACAACGGCTTCACGCACCAGGATCCCGGTTTTCTCGACGTGGTCACGAACAAGAGCCCGGACGTCGTGCGCATCTATCTGCCGCCCGACGCGAACTGTCTGCTGAGCGTCGCCGATCACTGCCTGCGTTCGCGCGACTACGTGAACGTGATCGTCGCCGACAAGCAGCCGCATCTGACCTATCTCGACATGGACGCGGCCGTCACGCATTGCACGAAGGGCATCGGCATCTGGGACTGGGCGTCGACCGATCAGGGCGTCGAGCCGGACGTCGTGATCGCGTGCGCGGGCGACATTCCGACCATGGAAGCGCTCGCCGCCGTGCAGATCCTGAAGGAGCGCTTCGCGACGCTGAAGATCCGCTTCGTCAACGTGGTCGATCTGTTCCGCCTGATGCCCGAGCATGCGCATCCGCATGGACTGTCCGACCGTGATTTCGATTCGCTGTTTACGACCAGCAAGCCGGTGATTTTCAACTTTCACTCGTATGCGACGCTCGTTCACAAGCTCACGTACAACCGCCAGAATCACGAGAACATGCACGTGCATGGCTACCACGAGCAGGGCAATATCAATACGCCGCTCGAGCTCGCGATCGTCAACGGGGTCGATCGCTTCACGCTGGCGATCGATGCGATCGATCGGGTGCCAGCGCTGCGCGGCGTCGGCGATCACACGAAGGAGTGGCTGCGCGGGCAGATCATCGAGCATCTCGCGTATGCGCACGAGGAGGGGATCGACAAGGAGGAAATCCGCAACTGGACGTGGAAAGGCTGAGCGAGGACGTCATGCACAACCACGCTCAGGACCGGACGATTCTGGTACTCAATAGCGGCTCGTCGTCGCTGAAGTTCGGGCTCTTTGCGCATCAGGCAGACGACGAAACGCTGCTGCTCGAAGGCGCGGCCGAGGGCATCGGCCGCGACGACGGCCGCCTGCGGATCAAAGCGGCCGATGGCCGCGTGCTATTGCAGCAGGAGCACCTGCTCGAATCGCAGACCGATGCGTTGCAGAAGCTCTCGCAGGTGCTCGTGCAACAGCATCATGCGCGGCCTTCGGCGGTGGGGCATCGCGTCGTGCATGGCGGCCCGCATCTGCGCACGCACCAGCGCATCACCGACGCGGTGCGGCATCAGTTGCGCGACGCGCTGCACTTCGCGCCACTGCATATCCCGCCGGCACTCGCGCTGATCGACGAGGCCACGCAGATCTTCGGCGACGCGCCGCATTTCGCGTGTTTCGACACCGCGTTTCACGCGACGCTGCCGCCGCGCGCCGCGCAGTTCGCGTTGCCGCGCCGTTATGCGGACGTCGGCGTGATCCGCTATGGTTTTCATGGGCTGTCGTACGAGTCGCTGGTCCGGCAACTCGGCGCGGCGTTGCCGTCGCGCGCGGTGTTCGCGCATCTCGGCAACGGCTCGAGCCTGTGCGCGCTGCTCGATGGTCGATCGGTCGATACGTCGATGGGCTTGACGCCGACCGGTGGCGTTCCGATGGGCACGCGCTGCGGTGACCTCGATCCGGGCGTGCTGCTGTATCTGATGCGCGCGGAAGGCCTCGACGCCGATGCGCTCGAAACGCTGCTCAATCGCCACAGCGGTCTCGCCGGTTACGCGGACGGCGAAAGCGACATGCAGGCGATCGAAAAGCGCGTGGCGGCCGGCGACGCGCAGGCATCGCTCGCGCTCGATGCGTTCACGACCGCGGTGCGCAAGACGATCGGCGGGTATGCGGCACTGCTCGGCGGCATCGATCTGCTCGTGTTTACCGGCGGGATCGGCGAGCACAGCACCGAAGTCCGACGTCGCGTGTGCGAAGGGCTCGCGTTCGTGGGGCTCGGCGAGAACGATCCAGACGGCAAAGTGAAGGTGCTGCACACCGAGGAGGAAAAGCAGATCGCACGGCACTGCCGGGCACTGCTGCAACAGGTAGGAGGCGTAGGCTGACGCGCGTCAGGCCGTTCTGACGACGGTACGGTCCGAGATGCCGGTGACGCCGAACAGTCGCGTCACGTCTTCGAGCATCGCGGCGCGCTGTGCTTCGCGCTGAAGCTCGCCCGACAGCGTGATGCGCCCCCGCGCGACTTTCACGCGCACGGCGTGCGGCGGGACGGCCGCGTCCCACGCGAGGCGGCGCGTCGCTTCGGCGGCGATCTGCGCGTCGGTCAGGCGCGCAGATTCGCTCGATGTCGAGCGTGTGGGCGGCATGGCTTCTCCACGAAACAGAACGCTGATCCACCAACACTAGCAGATACGGCGGGTTTTGCCCGCGTGCTTCGGCGCTGCCGCCGCGCGTTCGCGGGTATGCTGACGATTCGTTCCGATACACGCCAGGCCCGAAACATGTCCGACTTTCCCATAGACAATCCGTTTCTCGAATCGCTCGGCGTGCGTCTGACGCAATGGCGTGACGGTTACGCGGAGCTGCTAATGACGATCGACGCGAGCAAGCTCAATCGTCAGGGCGTGCTGCAAGGCGGCGCGATCGCGACACTGCTCGATGCCGCCGCGGGCTACGCGGGCCTCTATGCGCCGGTGGGGCAGCCGGCGCGGCATGGCTTCACGCTGTCGCTGACCACGAATTATCTCGACAAGGGGCTCGGCGCGTCGGTCACCGCGAAGGGTTTCCTCGAACGCGCGGGCCGCTCGATTTTCTTTTCGCGCGCGCAAGCGTGGGTGGACGGCAATCTGCTGATCGCGAGCGCGCAGGGCACGTTCAGGTATTCGAAGACGGGCTGAGCCGCGGCACCAATCAGGCAGCGATTCAGCGGCAGATTCGCGCTCCGCGCCGGCGCCGCCGCGTTTATCATAGTGCCCACCTGCCAGAACGCGCCGTCCGGCCGCGCACGGCGCGCGCATCTTCCACGAGACCTTGCATCCCATGAATTCGACTCCCGACGCTCCTTCCCGACCCCCGCTGCGCGCGCTGACCACGCTCGAAGGACGTGTTCTCGGCGTGCTCGTCGAAAAGCAGCACACGGTACCCGACAGCTATCCGCTGTCACTGAACGCGCTCACGCTCGGCTGCAATCAGAAAACCGGCCGCGCGCCGGTGATGAACGCGACCGAGGCCGAGGTGCTGACCGCCATCGACGGATTGAAACGCCTGAGCCTCGCGTTCGAAGGCAGCAGCAGCCGCGTGCCGCGCTTCGAGCACAACATGAACCGCGTGCTCGGGCTGCCCAGACAGTCGATCGCGCTCTTGTCCACGCTGCTGCTGCGCGGCCCGCAAACGGCCGCCGAATTGCGCCTGAACAGCGCGCGCCTGCATGGTTTCGCCGATATTTCGTCGGTCGAGGCGTTTCTCGACGAGCTTGCCGCGAACGATCCGCCTCGGGTCGTCCGGCTGCCGCGCATGGCAGGCGAGCGCGAGGCTCGCTGGATGCATCTGTTGTGCGGCGAGGTCAGCGTCAGCGAGTTCGCGCAGTCCGCCGCCGCTGCCGAGGACGACAGCGTGCCGCTGTCCGCGTTCGAGGCGCTGAAGGCCGAGCAGAAACGACTCGCCGATGAAGTCAGCCGGCTGCAGGTGGTCGTGCGGCGCATGGCGACGGACCTGGGTATCAGCGCGGACGATCTGTGATCTGAAACGAAAACCGGCATCGCGCCCGTTTCACGCATCGCGCCGACGTGGCCGGTCCGCCATCAACGTGCGCTGCGTGCGATAGAAGATACGCGGCGGCACATTCGGCGAATCCTCGGCGAGCCGGTCGAGTTCGGTACGGATCGTGGTGAGGTAGTGCGCTTCGCGCGCGTCGGCATCGCCGGCAAACACGGCTTCGAGGCGGCGGCGCACCGCGCCATAGCGTGCGCCGGCCGCGCGATGCTTCTCGGCACGCTCCGCATAGCGCAGGAACATCTGCAACGCGGCCGAAATCACCGCCGCCACGCTGACGAGCCCAACGAAAATCCGCATCTCGATCGACACCGGCGGCGTGCTCAACGACGCGAACACCGCCGTGCCGACGAACGCGGTCAGTACGGTCACGAGCCAGCCAATGCCACGCTCACGCGCCGACAGCAGGTCCGCCATGTCGTAATGGCTCATCTGCGACTCGCGCGCGCGGCGGATCCATTTCAATAGCAATTCGGTTTCGTCGACGGGGGGATCGTAGGCGGGCAGGGGCGTCATCGCTCGGTGTTCGGCACGCGCATCAATCGTAGGAGAACGAGCTGCCGAATTTTTCGATCCGCTCCAGCGCCATGCCCGAGCCGCGCACGACGCAGGTCAGCGGCCCCTCGGCGACGAACACCGGCAGGCCGGTTTCCTCGGCGAGCAGGCGATCGAGGTCGCGCAGCAGCGCACCGCCGCCCGCGAGCATGATGCCGCGCTCGGCGATGTCGGCGCCGAGTTCCGGCGGGGTCTGTTCGAGCGCGATCTTCACCGACGACACGATCTGGTTCAGCGGATCGGTCAACGCCTCGAGAATCTCGTTGCTCGAAACCGTGAAGCTGCGCGGAATGCCCTCGGACATGTTGCGGCCTTTCACTTCCATCTCCAGGACCTCGGAGCCCGGAAACGCGGAGCCGATTTCCTTCTTGATGGCCTCGGCGGTCTGCTCGCCGATCAGCATGCCGTAATTGCGGCGGATGTAGTTGACGATCGCGTCGTCGAACTTGTCGCCGCCGACGCGCACCGAGCCCTTGTAGACGATGCCGCCGAGCGAGATCACGCCGACCTCGGTCGTGCCGCCGCCGATATCGACGACCATCGAGCCGGTTGCCTCCGACACGGGCAGGCCCGCGCCCGTCGCGGCGGCCATCGGTTCTTCGATCAGATAGACCTGCGAGGCGCCCGCGCTATGCGCGGCCTCCTTGATCGCGCGGCGCTCGACCTGGGTCGAACCGCACGGCACGCAGATGATGATGCGCGGCGAGGGTGCAAAGAGCCGTGCCTCGTGCGCCATCTGAATGAAGCGCTTGATCATCTGCTGGGTGATGTTGAAATCGGCGATCACGCCGTCTTTCATCGGGCGGATCGCCTCGATGTTGCCCGGCACCTTGCCGAGCATCTGCTTCGCTTCGCGGCCGACGGCGAGAATGATCTTCTTGCCGTTCGGGCCGCCTTCCTGGCGGATCGACACGACCGACGGCTCGTCGAGCACGATGCCCTTGCCGCGCATGTAGATCAGCGTGTTCGACGTGCCGAGGTCGATCGCGAGGTCGTTCGAAAAATAGCCGCGCAGAAAACCGAACATTCGTATTCCTGTCTTTGCGAAATCGGGCGCGTGAGCGCCGCGGAAGCTGTCGGGGTCTGCCGCTTGCACGCGGCGGGCGGCGGGCGGCAAGAGCGGCCGCGCGACAGGAAGAATAGCAGTTTATCGACGCGCGCGGCCGCGAGGCGGCACGAGCGTAGGCTATCTTTCGCTGCCCGGGCCCAGCCGGGCCGCGATCGTGCGGCACGACGCAAGCAGGGGCTCGATGTAAGCGGCTTCTACATCGTCGCGACGCCGGAAGGTCGGCATGCTGATGCTGACGCAGCCGAGCGCGCGGCCGTCCGGGCCGCGAATCGCCGCGCCGTAGCAGCAGATCGATGCTTCGTTCTCCTCGCGATCTTCCGCGTAGCCGCGTTGCGCAGTCGCATCGAGCTCGCGGCGTACGGCGTCGGGATCGGTCAGCGTGTGCTCGGTGAAACGCTCGAGCGGCGCGTCGTTCAGCAGCGCCTCGCGCTCGGCCCCAGTCAGGGTCGCCAGATACGCCTTGCCGACCGAGCTCGAGGTCAGCGACACGCGCGTGCCGATGCGCGAGGCCATCCGCACCGCGTGCGGGCTCTCCAGCTTCTCGATGTAGACCATCTCGCCCTGGCTCGGCACCGCGAGGTGGATCGTCTCCGAGGTGAGGTCGCGCAGTTCCATCAACGCATCGACGGCGGCGAGCCGCAGGTCCGAGCGCTCCCAGCTATGGCTCGCGAGATTGATGAGGCGCGCGCCGAGGCCAAAGGTGTTGCCGCTGCCGGTTGCGACGATCAGGCCTTCGGCCTGCAAAGCGGCGACGATGCGATGCACGGTCGGACGCGGATAGCCGCTCGCCGCGCTCAGCTTCGCGACGTTGGGCGGCGTTTGCGCGTCGGCGATCAGTTGCAGAACCGCGATGAACTTCGAGAACGCGGCGGCGCCGGCGACGCCAGCGTGAGTAGAGGGTTTGGAAGCGGAACGCGACATCACACAGAGGCAGGGCAGGGGTACGCAATTATGCCTTCATTCACGGCGCCAAACGAACGCGACCCGGCTTCATGCGAACGCTTCACATGCGGCTCGATCACGCGACCAGATACCCGCCGTCGACCGGCACGATCGCGCCCGTCATGAACGAGGCGGCCGGCGTGCACAGAAACACCGCGACCTGCGCGACTTCTTCGGGTGTGCCCCAGCGACGCATCGGTGTCCGCTCCAGGATCGCCTGCGAGCGGCCATCGTCATCCTGCAACGCCTGTGTAAGCGGCGTGGCGATCCAGCCCGGCGCGATCGCGTTGACTCGAATGCCGTCGGCCGCGTACGCGAGCGCGAGCGACTTGGTCAGTTGCACGACCGCGCCCTTGCTCGCGCTATAGGCGGGCACGAGACCGCCGCCGAAAAAACTCAGCATCGACGCCGTATTGACGATGCAACCCGCCGACGCCTTCAGCAATTCCCGCGCGGCCGCGCACACGCGCATCGTGCCGTTCAGGTTGATATCCATCACGCGTTCGAATACGTCGAGCCGATGTTCTTCGACGCGGCTGATCACGCCCGCGCAGTTGACCACGATGTCGAGACGCTCGAACGCATTGACGGCGGTGATCACGTCGTCGCCTGAGCGTACGTCGAGCGTGAGGCGCGGGATCTCGCGATTCAGCATATCGGGAGCGCCTTCAGGCAGCGGCAGTCCGGCCGCGACCGTGTGCGCGCCGAGTTGCGCGAGTGTGTTGGCGATCGCCGCGCCGATGCCGGACAAGCCGCCGGTCACGAACGCGGTTTTGCCTTCGAGAAGCTGGTTCTGGAATGTCATGTGAAACGCCGCATCAGGTGGGTTGGGTTTCGATCGAGCTCGTGAGCGGCGCGGGCGCCACTTCCTTGACGACGAACAGATAGACGAGCGCCGCCGCGAACGCGACGGCCGCGCTGATCAGCAGCGCGTTGACGAACGAATGCGTCCGATCGACGACGATACCGGTGATCACCGGCGCGAACGAGCCGCCCAGATAGCCGCCGAAGTTCTGCATGCTGCCGAGCGAGGCCACCAGATGTCGCGGCGCGGCGACGCTGACGAGTGCCCATGCGCTGCCGCTGGAGAGGTTCACGAACAGCATCGCGAGCGACACGTAGACGATCGCGAGCGTCGTGCTCGGCGTATACGCGGCCGGTACCGTAAATGCAGCCGCACCGACGAGGCCAATGCACAGCGGCCACTTGCGGCTGCGAATCGGCGCCATGCCGCGCTTCAACAGATAGTCGGCGATCACGCCGCTGCTCGCCATGCCGATCGTCCCGAACACATACGGAATCGCGACGACCCAGCCGGTGTGCGCGATGCTCAGATGACGCTCGCGCTCCAGATAGCCGGGCAGCCAGGTCAGATAGAGCCACACCATGTAGATCACGCCCATGAAGCCGAAGATCATGCCCCACGTGTTGCGCAGCTTGAACAGTGCGCCCCATTCGGACCAGCTCAGGCCTTTCGGGCTTTCCTCGGTGGTCGCGCCTTCGTTCAGGTGCGCGGTTTCCTCCGCGGTCAGCGCGATTTCGCTGCGATTGCGATAGACGACGTACCAGCCGAGCGCGACGATAATGCCGATCACGCCCATGATCACGAACATCGTTCGCCATCCGAAGGAAAGCATCAGCACCGTGAGCAGCGGCGGCGCGATCATCGGCGCAATCGTCGATGACGAGATGAACGTGCCGATCGGCGTGCCGCGCTCGCGTACCGCGAACCATTCGCTGACGACTTTCGCGCCGGCCGGAAACAGTGGTGCCTCGGCGATGCCGAGCACGACGCGCGCGGTCAGAAAGTGATTGAGCGTCTGGATGAAGCCACCCGCAACCTGCGCGATCGACCATACGAGCATGCCGAGCCCGAGCATCACGCGCGAACCGAAACGGTCGAGCAACGCGCCGACCGGCAGCTGCGCAAACGCATACGACAAAGAGAACGCGGACAGCAGCAGCCCCATCTGGGAAGCGGACAGATGCAATTCGTCGCTCACCAGATGATTCGCGATCGACAACGTGCTGCGATCGAGATAGTTGACGATGCCTGCAACCGTCAGAAAGGCGACGGCGACCACCTGGATACGTTTCAGACGCTGCGACTTCTGAAGCATGTTTGTCTCCTGCGCAATGTGTCCTGCTGATAGGGGAATGGTGCTGTCGTTCTGGTTGCGGGCTCGCGCGCTCTTTAGCGGATGAACTGGTCGACGTAGTCTTCCCCGAGGCCGACCGCCGCGTAGTGCTTGCGGCACATGTCGATCTTCGTGAATACGTCTTCGTAGCCGGTGTAGTTGCCGTACGGATCGCAATAGAACATCACGCCGTTGACCTGGAAGTACGTGATCATTTCCTCGACGTCCTCAGGCACATACAGCGTATGCGTTTCGCCCGGCGGCTCGTAGACGTAGCTGCCTTCGGTGGCGACCCAGTCATGCTCGAGATAACGCCAGCGGCCCTTGAGCACCATGCCGTGCACGCCCTGCGGATGGCGATGCCGGCTCAGCACGCCCGAGCGGCGCACGCGCAGCAGGTTCATCCAGTATCCCTGCGACGCATTCAGGCAGAGCGGACGGAACGATACGTTCTCGGCCTGTGGGACCCACACACGTTCGTCGGTCGGAATCGCGAAAGGCACGACGATTTCCTTTTGCGCTTCCTTCGGGAACGGCAACTGATACGGCGTCAGATCGGATTGGTTGGCCTCGGGCATGGGGATGATTCCTCGCGAAGTGTGCTGAAAGAACTGCATGTCCACATTGTGGATAGAAAGTCCACGATATGGTTATTATCGGAACCGCTATCGCCGGGGTCAATCCTGGGGAAATCACTGGTCGGGCACGAAAATGCACGGACCGACTCATCCTCACATCGCGCGAACGATGCAGGTGCAACGATCACCGCAAACGCGCACGACACGCAAATAGCCCGTAAATCAAGGCTCGCACGCGCGTTCTGATCGAACACCATCTTTAAGCCTCCTTTAAGTGGAGGCCACTACATTACGCACCCATCACGTAACCCTCGGTGACATTCCCTGACTATGACCACCAAAAAATATTGGCGCGGTAGCGCTGCGATCTGCGTCGTACTCGCTTTCGGCGGCGCGTATGCGCTCAGCCATCGCAATGCCGATGCGTCCGTGAGCACCACGCAGGGCCCGACGTCGTCGCTGCACGCGGCGGCGGATATCGTCGGCTCACGCTCGTCGGCGCCGGACTTCTCCAGCATCGTGTCGCGCTATGGCCCGGCGGTCGTGCATGTCGGCGTGAAAGAAGCCGCGTCGGTCGACGAAAACGGTCAACGCAAGAGCGGCGGCGAAGCGCTCGGCTCGGGCTTCATCATCAGCCAGGACGGGTACATCCTGACCAACAATCACGTCGTCGACGGCGCGACCAGCGTGAGTGTGAAGCTCACCGACGGCCGCGAATTCAAGGCCCGGGTGATCGGCAAGGACAAGACCACCGACGTGGCCGTCGTGAAGATCGACGCGACTAACCTGCCGACCGTGAAGATCGGCAACCCGGACAACAGCAAGGTCGGCGAATGGGTCGTGGCGATCGGCTCGCCGTACGGCTTCGACAGCACGGTGACCTCGGGCATCATCAGCGCGAAATCGCGCTCGATGTCCGACGACAGCCCGATCCCGTTCATCCAGACCGACGTGCCGGTCAACCCGGGCAATTCGGGTGGTCCGCTGTTCAACCTGAACGGCGAAGTGATCGGCATCAACTCGATGATCTACTCGCGCACCGGCGGCTTCCAGGGCTTGTCGTTCGCGATTCCGATCGACGCGGCCATGCATGTGAAAGACCAGCTAGTGAGCACCGGTCATGTGAGCCGCGGCCGCATCGGCGTGGGCGTGCAGCCGCTCAGCGCCGACAAGGCGAAGGCACTCGGCCTCGACTCGACGGGCGGCGCACTGGTCGGCTCGGTCGATCCGAATGGCCCCGCGCAAGCGGCCGGTCTGCGCCAGGGCGACGTGATCGTCGGCGTCAATGGTAAGCATGTCGGTAATGCGATTGAATTGGTCGGGCAGGTCGCGCAGCTGTCGCCGGGCAGCGCAGCGACGATCAGCGTGTGGCGCAACGGCGGCGAACGCAAGCTGTCGGTGACGGTGGGCGCGCAGCAAGCGTCGGATCTGGCGTCGGCCGCGCCGCGCGAAGAGCAGCAGGAACAGCCGCAACAGCAAAACCGTCCGCGTCTCGGCGTCGCCGTGCGTCCGCTGACCGAAGACGAGCAGCAGGAAGCGTCGCTGCCCGGTGGCGTGGTGGTGCAGCAGGCCACCGGTCCGGCCGCCGAAGCCGGCATTCAGGCGGGCGACATCATCGTTGCCGTCGACGGCAAGGTGATTCACGGCGTCGAGCAGCTGCGCCGCATGATCGCTCAGGCGGACGATAGCGTGTCAGTCACCGTAGTGCGCGATGGTGCAGAGGCGTCGGTCAACGTGACGCTTGGCTGATGAGTTGAACCCGCCGGTGCAATGCCGGCGGCAGGCACGGCGCGCTGATATAGCGCGCGTGCCTCAGTCGGACGGTTGGGGCCCATCCGCGTGAGACGTGCTTTGCGATACGTTCTGCGGCACATCGGGTCCGCCCCCTAACGCGACGTAGAGCGATACCCCATTCTGCAACGCCGTCGCCCGAAGCAGGATCAGCTGCTGCTCGGCGGCAAACTGATTGCGTCGCGCATCCACCACCTCGAGATAGATCGAGATTCCATTCTGGTAGCGCAGCTCCGCCGTTTCGGCGAGTTGCCGCTGCGCCTGCACCGCCTGTTCCTGCGCCGCAATCTGCTCCTTGTAGCGTTGCCGAGCGACCAATGCATCGGACACCTCACGAAACGCGTTCTGCACGGTGCGCTGATAATCGGCGACCAGCTCGTCGCGCCGCGCGCGCGCTGCCGATAGTTGCGCCTGGCGCTGTCCCGCGTCGAAGATCGGCATGCCGATCAGCGCGCCGAACGACCACGCCTGCTTGGCCGGTACGAACAGATCGCCGAGTTCCGGCGACACATAACCGAAGCTTCCCGTCAGCGCGATGCGCGGAAAGAAGTCCGCGCGCGCGGCGCCGATGTCGGCATCGGCCGCGCGCAGCTGTTGCTCGGCCTGCTGGATGTCCGGCCGCTCGATCAGCAATGCCGAGGGCAAGCCTGCATCGAGCTGGCCGAACTGCGCGGCGTCGGCGATGGGCGGCGGGGGCGGAAGCGACCCGGCAAGCGGGCCGCCAATCAGCACGTCGAGCAGATGGCGCTGCTGCGCCGTGGTGCGCTGCAGCTCCGCAAGCTGTGTCTGCGCCTGGGTGACGAGAATGGCGGCCTGGTCGTAATCGACCGTCGACGTGACGCCCGCGTCGAGCCGCAGCTTCGCGACTTCGAGCGCGTAGCGGCGGCTCTCGAGCGTCTGTTGCGCAAGCTCGATGCCTTCCTCGCCCGAGCGAATCGCGTAGTAGTTCGACGCGACATTGCCAATGAGTGACAACCGGAACGCGTGCTGCGCCTCGACGCTCGCCAGATACCGGCGCCGGGCCGCTTCGCTGGTGTTGCGCACGCGCCCCCAGAAGTCCAGTTCGAACGACGTCACTGCGGCCTGCACGTTGTACTGGTTGAACTGGACCGAGATGTCCGTGTTCTCGAACTCGGGATCGAATGAACCGAGCGGCGCCTTGGTGCGGGTCGCGCTCCCGTTCACATTGACCTGCGGCAGACGCGCGGCGTTCTGAATGCGATAGAACGCGCGCGCCTGCTCGATGCGCGCGATCGACGCGGCGAGATCGCGGTTGTGCTCGAGCGCGGTCTCGATCAGCAGCTTCAGTTGTGGATCGGCGAAGAACGTCTGCCAGTCGACTTCGCTGGCCAGATGCGCGGTTCCCGGACTGGCGGTCCCGGTCATGTCGAAGTGATCGGCGATCGGCAAGTCGGGCTGCTGATACTTCGGCGCGAAATTGCAGGCGGCGAGCGAGCAGCAGAGGAGGGGCAACAGCAGCCGCTTCTGAAGGCACTTACGCATCGCGCTGTCCTCCACCCAACTCCGTCGGCAGATCGTCATCGTCGAGATCGATGCTGCGCTTCCTGCGACTGAGCCAGCGGCGCGCGGCCACATAGAACAGCGGCGTAAAGAAGATGCCGAACAACGTTGCGGTGAGCATGCTGCCCATCACGCCGGTGCCGACCGCGCGCCGGCTCTCCGCGCCCGCGCCGGTTGCGAGCACGAGCGGCAGCATGCCCAATACGAACGTGAGGCTCGTCATCAGAATCGGGCGCAGACGCTGCTGGGCACCGTCTTTCGCGGCGGCCAGCGCGTCTTTTCCTTCGGCTTCCTCCTTGATCGCGAACTCGACGATCAGAATCGCGTTCTTCGCGGCGAGGCCGATGATCGTCACGAGGCCGATGTTGAAGTACACGTCCGCGGAGAGTCCACGGAGCATCGTCAGCAGAACCGCGCCGATCACGCCGAACGGGATGATCAGCAACACCGCCACGGGAATCGCCCAGCTTTCGTACAGCGCCGCGAGCAGCAGGAACACAACCACGAGCGACAGTCCCAGCAGCATGCCGATCTGGCCGCTCGCCTGTTTTTCCTCGAACGCGGTGCCGGTCCATTCGTAGGTCAGGTTGCCGGTCAACACGTGCGACGCGATGCGCTCCATCTCGGCGATCGCCGCGCCGCTCGAGCGACCGGGCGCGGCCTGACCCGACAGTGTCGCGGACGGAAAGCCGTTGTAGCGCTCGAGCTGCTGCGGCCCGGAAATCCAGCGCACGCGCGTGAACGCCGAGAACGGCACCATCTCGCCTCGGTTGTTGCGCAAGCGCAGCGAGGTCACATCCTCGGCGCGCGTCCGTTGCTCGGCGTCCGCCTGCAGCAGCACGCGCAGCACATTGCCCTCGAACACGAAGTCGTTCACGTAGTTCGAGCCGAACGTCAGCGCGAGCGCCTGGTTGACCTGACCGATCTGCAGACCGAGCGCGCGTGCCTTCACGCGGTCGATCTCGACATAGAGTTGCGGCGCCTCCGGCATGCCCTCGGCGCGCACGCCCGCGAGCAGAGGACTTTGCGACGCCTCGATCATCATGCGCCGCGCGGCCTGCTGCAGCGCTTCGCCACCGACGCCGCTGCGATCCTGGATCTTCATCGTGAAGCCGGTCGCGTTGCCGAGCGATGGAATCGGCGGCGGGTCGAGCGCGAAAATGATCGCCTCGGGAATCTGCCGGAACGCGGCATTCGCGCGACGCACCAGCGCGCTCGCCGAATTAGCCTCGCCGGAGCGCTCGTCCCACGGCTTCAGATCGACGAACGACAGGGCCGCCGATTGTCCCTGGCCGAAGAAGCTGAAGCCCGTCACCGACGCAACGTTGCGCACCTGTGGCTGCTGCCGCAGAAACGCCTCGACCTGGTCGATCGCGCGCTGCGTGCGCTGTTCGGTCGAACCCGGCGCGCCGGTGTAGGTGATGAAAATGTGCCCCTGGTCCTCGGTCGGCAGAAAGCCGGTCGGCAGCCGCGTGAAGAAAAACGCGGTGAGCCCGCAAGCCGCGACGAACACCAGCATCCAGCGCAGCGGCGAGCGCAACATCGCATCGACGCCGCCGATATAGCGCGTAGTGCCCGCGTCGAGCCCGCGATTGAAGCCGTCGAACACGCGGTGCAGCAGCCGCGACGCCGCGTTCTTCGGCCGCTCTTTGGCGGCCGCCTCGCTGCGCAACAACGCCGAGCACAACGCGGCGCCGAGCGTCAGCGCGAGCAGCGTCGACAGCAGGATCGATACCGCCAGCGTGACCGAGAACTGCCGGTAGATGCCGCCCGTCGAGCCCGGAAAAAACGCCATCGGAATGAACACCGCGACGAGCACGAGCGTACTCGCGATCGCCGCGCCCGAAATCTGCCCAATCGCTTTCACGGTCGCGCGTGGCGCGCTGAGCCCTTCCTCGCGCATGATGCGCGCGACGTTTTCGACGACGACGATCGCGTCGTCATTGAGGATACCGATCGCGACCACCATGCCGAACAGCGACAGAATGTTGATCGACAGCCCGAACAGATAGAGCCCCGCGCAGGTGCCGATGAGCGCGATCGGCACGACGATCGTCGGAATCACGGTCGCGCGCCAGTCCTGCAGGAACAGGAACACCACGACGGTCACGAGCAGCAGCGCCTCGATCATCGTGCGGATCACGCCGTGCACGGAGGTCGTGATGAACGGCGTGGTGTCGAACGGCACGGTCCACGTGACGCCGCGCGGGAAGATCGGCTGCAATTCGGTCATCCGCTGGCGCACCGCGTTGGCGACCGCGAGCGCGTTCGCGCCGCTCGCGAGCTGGATCGCGATACCGGCCGACGCCTTGCCGTTGACGCTGAGGCGGTTGCCGTAACTGTCGTTGCCGAGTTCTACGCGCGCGACGTCGCCCACCCGCACGGTCGAGCCATCCGGATTCGCGCGCACGATGATTTCGCGGAACTGCTCGGGCGTCGAGAAGCGGCTTTGCGTGACGACCTGCGCGGTGAATTCGGAGCCCGGCGCGATCGGCTGGTCGCCGAGGCCGCCGCCCGCGGTCTGGCTGTTCTGTTCCTGGATCGCCTGCAGCACCTCGCTCGCCGACAGGCCGAAGCCGGCGAGCTTGCGCGGATCGAGCCAGATGCGCATCGCGTACGACGAGCCGAACAGTTGCACGTCGCCGACGCCGTCGATGCGGCGCAACTCGTTGACGATGTTGTTCGAGGCGAAGTTGCCCATCGCGACGGCGCTGGTGGTGCCGTCGGTCGCCTGCAGCGCAAGCAGCATCAGAAAGCCCGACGATGCCTTCGTCACGCGCACGCCGACCTGCCGGACTTCGAGCGGCAGGCGTGGCTCGACGCGGCTCAGACGGTCCTGCACCTGGGTGCGCGCGATGTCGAGATTGGTGCCGGGCTTGAGCACCACGGTGATCTGCATCGTGCCGTTCGAGCGGCTCACCGACGACATGTAGAGGAAATTCTCGATGCCGTTCATCTCGTCTTCGACGATCGACGTGACGGTACGCTCGAGCGTGCTCGCGTCGGCGCCGCTAAACGCCGCGGTGATGCTGAGCGACGGCGGGGCGACGTCAGGGTACTGCTCGACCGGCAGCAGCGCGAGCGCGATCGCGCCGAACAGCACGATGAACAGGGCAATGACCCAAGCGAAAACCGGCCGCGCAACGAAGAATCGATTCATCGGCGAGCCCGTCAGTGCGCGGTCGAAGCGGGGGCGGGGGACGCGGCCGATTGCGCCGATTGCGCCGCATCGGGCGCGGGCCGCGCCTCGACGCGCTGACCCGGCTGCACCTTCTGCCACCCATCGACGATCAGACGCTCGCCCGGCTTCAGGCCATCGCGCACGGTCCAGCGTCCTTCGCCCTGTTCACCGAGATCGATGTTGCGGCGGATCACGGTGCCGTCGTCGGCGACCAGCGCGACGCTCGCGATGCCGTTATCGAGCTGCACCGCGCGCTCGGGAATACGGATGCCCTGCAGATTGCCGGCCGCGATGATGCGCCCGCGCACGAACTGCCCCGGCAATAGCGTGCGGTCCGGATTCGCGAACTGCGCGCGCACCGTCTGCGTACCGGTGGATGGATCGACGACGAGATCGGCGAAGTCCAGAAAGCCGTGCTCGTTGTAGACCTGGCCGTTCGCGAGGATCAACTGCACCTCGACGTGCTTCATGCTGGTCGGCTTGCGCGCGCCCGACTGGATCTGCTGCTCGACGTCGAGCATCGCGGTGTTCGACTGCGTGAAGACCGCGTTGATCGGTGTCAACTGGTTGACCTGGGTGAGCAGGGTGGCCGCGCCCGCGCTGACGAGCGCGCCTTCGGTGACGAGCGCGCGGCCCGCGCGCCCGGCGATCGGCGTGCGCACGATGCAGCGATCGAGCCGCAGTTGCGCGAGCGACACCGCCGCCTGCGCATCGGAGACGTTGGCCTGCGCCTGCTGCATGGTCGCGAGCGCGGCGTCGTATTCCTGCGCGCTGACCGCATGACGGCCGACGAGCGGCTTGAAGCGGTCCACGACCGACGCCGCATTGTCGCGCACGGCGCTCGCGCGGGAGAGCGCGGCCTGCGCCTGCTGCAACTGCGCGCGATAGTCGCTCGCGTCGATCTGGAAGAGCGGGGCGTTGGCCGGCAGGTCCGTACCTTCCTGGTACAGCGTGCGCTCGACGATGCCATCGACACGCGCGCGAATCTCAGCGGTGCGCACGGCCTCGATGCGGCCCGGCAACTCGACGACATCGGCGACAGGAGTGGTGGAAACCGTTTCGACCAGCACCGGAATCGGCGGCATCGACGCGGCGGTGGGAGTTTCCTGCCGGTCGTTGCAGGCGGCCAGCAGGAGCGGCAAACCGGTGATCAGAAGCGATACGGCACGACTACGCAGGCGGAATGCGGAGCAAAGCAAGAGAAACTCCTTGGATAAAGGCAGTCTTTTTTGCGCGTGAGATCGGTGGTCGGTTTAGCGGTTTGCGGTCGATTTAACTATTTAGAACGTGCGGGCGCGTGATAGCGCGGAAAAGATTTCCGTTGATCCTACCGGGTCTGGGTAGCTTGTCAATTTATTCTTGGGTGGTGCGAGTGTAATGGACTCGCCTTCGACATCGATTCAGTGTGTCTGTTTTTACAACTAATTGGTGCCGTGTCTGGCGGATGAGGTTTGAGCGAAAAGGAAGGGCGGGGCGCTGAAATCGGTCAGGCGCCCGCCCCAATCATTCACTTCTTGCGCAGTTCCGGATGCCGCAACACCGAATGATTGCGTCCGTACGATAGATAAATCGTCATGCCGATCACGAGCCACACGACGAGGCGCAGCCACGTGACGAGCGGCAGGCCAGCCATCAGCAACAGGCAGAACAGGATGCCGAGTATCGGTACGATCGGCACGCCGGGCGCGCGGAACGGACGATTCGCATCGGAGTCGCTGCGCCGCAGATAGATGACGGCGCCGCACACGAGGATGAACGCGAACAAAGTGCCGATGCTGACCATCTCGCCGAGCACGCCGATCGGCGTCAGCGCGGCGACGATCGCGACGACGGTGCCGATCAGCATCTGGCTCAGATGCGGCGTGTGCAGACGCGAATGCACGCGCGCGAACATCGGCGGCAACAGACCGTCCTGCGACATCGTGAAGAAGATGCGGCTTTGTCCATAGAGCAGCACGAGGATCACGGTGGTCAGCCCCGTCAGCGCGCCGATTTTAATCAGGATGGAGAACCAGTTCATCCCGATCGCGTCGACGCCCTTGGCGATCGGATCGGGGACGTTCAGCTCAGCGTAGGGAACGAGTCCGGTCAGCACGCCCGCGACGAGGATATACAGGACCGTACAGATAATCAGCGAGCCGAGAATGCCGATCGGCATGTCACGCTGGGGCCGTCGCGCTTCCTGCGCGGCGGTCGACACCGCATCGAAGCCGATGAACGCGAAGAACACCACGGCCGAGCCACGCAGGATGCCGCTCATTCCAAAACTGCCGAACTGGCCGGCGTTTGCAGGAATGAACGGATGCCAGTGTTCCGGCTTGATGAAAAACACCCCGATGGCGATAAACGCGACCACCACGGTCAGCTTGATCGCGACCATCACGTTGTTGAGCCGCGCCGATTCCTTCGTACCCAGCACGAGCAAGGTGGTCAGGATCGCGATGATCAGCACCGCCGGCAGGTTGATGGTGCCGGTGACCGTCGAGCCATCGGCCAGTTTGACGATGGTGCCGGGTGCAGCCGCGAGGGTGGGTGGAATCTCGATGCCGACGTTGCGCAACAGGCTCACGATATAGCCGGACCAGCCGACCGCGACCGTGGCCGCGCCCATCGCGTATTCGAGGATCAGATCCCAGCCGATGATCCACGCGAAGATCTCGCCGAGCGTCGCATACGTATAGGTGTAGCTGCTGCCGCACACGGGCAGCATCGCCGCGAGCTCCGAATAGCACAGGCCGACGAACGCGCACGCGATGCCGCCCAGCACGAACGACAGCGTGATGGCCGGTCCCGCGAACTGCGCGGCGGCGGTGCCGGTCAGCACGAAGATGCCGGCGCCGATGATGGCGCCGATGCCCATCGCGGTGATACTCGTCGCGCCCAGCGTTTTCGACAGGTTGTGGCCTTCTTCGACGTCGGCGCTGCCGACGATATCCGCAACGGTTTTGCGGGCCATGTAACCGGTAGTGGCCATGATGAGTCGTCCCTTTCGAATGGTGATTAGGCACGAACCGGCTCGGCTGACATCGGCTCGTGGAGCACGACAAACGACATCCGTCGCCCCGCGCGGCAACGGCCACGGCAAGTGCGGAGAAAGCGGCCGACGGAAAAAGTCTGAGTTCAGTCTATGCCGGATTAAAAGCAAGGTGAAATCCGGTTGCCTGGTCGATGGCGATCGGGGAGTACCCACGGCAAGCAGGGCCTCCTGTTTTGAGTCAGGAGGCCCTGCGATGTGCGCTTGCGGAACCGGCAGTGAACGTTGGGCGACGTCGGGCTTGCGAGGCGGACCTCAGCCGATGCGCCCGTGTCGCAGCACGGCGCTCAGACCGAGCGAGTGGCCCGGGTCGTAGTAGTGAATCAGTAGCGTGCGCCGCTGGCCGTTCTGCACGTCAAGGTTCCCGTGCTGAATTGCGAAGCCGTTGAATTCGTACACGCTGCCCGGTTTGACCGGAATCCGCCTGCAGTTGCCGACCCGCAGATCATGCAAGGTATGCCAGCTTCGCCAGCTGACTGGCAGGCTGTGCAGGAAGCCGTGGCGCATCTTGCAGATTACGTTGGACAGCGTGGTCACGGACAGGCGCGGCCGTCGGTACATCACGAGATCGCCATTGTGTACGCCGTCGGGTGCGAGCTGAAGTGGAATCAATAGCGTCAGCAGATGCGAGTCGTAGTGGCGGCAATGGCTCTCCGTCAGCGACGACTTGCTCGCGCAGCGCAATACGTGGAACGGCTCCGTCGGAAGATTTGTCTGGCCAATCTTCGCGGTCATCGCCAGAGTATTCGCACAGATCGACTGCTCGAGCTCGCGAAAGGCCTGACCGCGACGCAGAATCGCGGCGATCTTCTCGCCGGAATGCGAACGCTGTGGCCCGTTACCAAACGATTGATCGATGAACTGGTTGATTTCGGCGATCGTCTCCAGTGGAATCACATCATCAAAGGACTTCAAAGCAACGCTTTTGTCGATTCGAATCCGCTTGGTTTCAGAATGCCCACGCACGTCTGTCAGGGTGTCCATAGCCCTCATTTCCATTCATTTTTTGTTTTACCACTATGATGAAAAATATGCTTTATGAGCCGCGAGCAATGTGCGCCAGCGTACACACGACGGTCAGGCGATTGAGCGCGGTCATCAAATCTTCAGCCGATTTTCTCGCGCCTGTTTGATGAATATCGTTGGGTCGATTGGAAATCGCTGGACAGCGCCCGTTTAGCTGAAGTTAGGCGCAAGGTGGATGGAAACAAAAGGTCGATCTCGAAATCCAAAATAGGTCGATAATTTATATTATGTCAAATCGCAAATTCTCGGGAAATGGCTCCAGTAGGGACTTCACCGCCGGCGGATGCTGCATATGCAGCTCGCCTAGGCGCTTTGCGATCCGCGATGTCCGGCTCTCCCGATCGCGGTCGCGCATCACCCGAAACGCGAATTTTTTGTCGGTCGCAGTTCATACCGGTACTGGCCGTTTCAGTGATCAAAGAAAGCAGCCCGTCGATTTAATATCGTTTTGTGACGTGCTCAATCATAGACCGTGACGAATTACGACCCGTCGAGCGTAACGATTAATTCATGCACCCTGCATGCCGCAATTAGCCAATTGTTAAATATTTTCGCGTGCGGCAAGAATAAGCGTTCTGACAACAGTCGATATCGCTATTGCAGTTTCGGACGGATTTTTCCTCGTTGGCTTTGTCTTGTGGTTTTGGCGATGTTTCGCATTTCGTTCGACCGACGAGCGTAGCGTCGTCGAACGACTTCGCATCGGCTACGTGCATTTCGACGTGGCGTATGAGCTCAACGTGCCCGTTGCGTTCCCACTCGCAGTCGTCTGCGACGCATGCTCGAACACGCGCCGACGCTCGGCATCGGCAATCAGTCGTTTCCTGGTCGTCGAGCGGCCCGCCGAGCCGAAGCCCATCACCTGTTCGTATTCACGCGGTCTGCCGTGCCTGAAGCGGTTAAAAAAGTCGTCGCCCGGCAGGCCGTTATCGAGACTCATCAGGCAGCCATAGTCGAGCGAGGTGCAATCGCTCAACGAGCGTGCGGCCTCCTCCAATGCGCGATAGCGACTGTACAACGGCTCGTCGCGACTGAAGAGCGCGTGCAGTTCCTGATACGTCACGAGCCTTTT
>DATAQT010000073.1:0-38033 GCA_036264535.1 Paraburkholderia sp.
CGCCGATCGCGATCGGCTTCATCGTGCGCGCGACCGGGTCGTTCGGCTGGGCGCTCGGGCTCATCAGCCTGTTCGCGATCGTCGCGGTGCTGTGCTACACGTTCCTGCTCGGCGACGTGAAGCGCATCGAGATCGATGACGATGCGCGCGGTGGTAGAGATGATGCCGGGACGATCGAACACGCTGCCGCGTGCGATTCGACGAACGAAACGCGGGTCTGACGTCGAGGCGCTACGCACTCAACGCCTGGCCATTCACTGCTTGCGCAGCAGTGCAATCTGCGCGGCCACGCTCGCGAGAACCGCGAGCGCACCGAGCGTATCGAGAATAATGGGCCACACGATCTACCTCCTCCGATTTCCGACGCCCTCAGGTCTTCGTTAAACGAATGCGCGCGCCATCAATTGAACGCCGAGACCGAGCAGACAGATGAAGAACCAGCGACGAAAACCCGCCGCACCGATACGTCCGCGCACCCGCTGACCGAGCCACATGCCGGCGAGCGCGGTCACCGGCAGGCGCTGGTGCGCCATCTGGCTGGGATCTAGCGGCGCTGTTGCTATCATTCGTTGCCCTCGCCGGGCGCCGCGGCGGGAGCACCAACGCCACACCGATCGCCGACGCATCACACCTCAGGGGCATGCATGGAATTTCGCCAACTTCGCTACTTCATCGCGGTCGCCGAGGAGATGAACATCACGCGGGCGGCCAACCGTCTGCATATGACGCAGCCGCCGCTGTCGCGGCAGATCCAGCAGATAGAGGAAAGCGTCGGCCTGCCGCTGTTCGAGCGCGGCTCGCGGCCGTTGCGGCTCACCGAAGCCGGCCGCATTTTCTACACGCAG
This sequence comes from Paraburkholderia sp., assembly GCA_036264535.1. Taxonomy (GTDB): domain Bacteria; phylum Pseudomonadota; class Gammaproteobacteria; order Burkholderiales; family Burkholderiaceae; genus Paraburkholderia. The sequence goes on from DATAQT010000073.1 coordinate 846, forward strand.
GCGAAACGTCTGATCGATGAAGCCGACGAGCTCGCGCCGCTCACGCGGCGGCTCGCGCAACTCGCGGAGCGCATCGTGATCGGCTTCGTGCCGTCGACGCTGTATGGCGCGCTGCCCGCCGTGATCCGCGCGTTTCGCGAGGCCGCTCCCCATATCGAGCTGTCGCTGATCGAGATGTTCACGATCGAGCAGCTGGCCGCGTTGAAGGGCGGCCGCATCGACGTCGGCTTCGGCCGACTGCGCTTCGACGATGCGCAGCTAGCACGCGAAGTGCTGGTCGAGGAACGGATGATCGCCGCGTTGCCGCAGGACCATCCGCTCGCGCGGCAGAAGAAGCCGCTCACGCTCGCGGCGCTGGCCGAGGAAACGCTGATCGTCTATCCGAGCACGCCGCGGCCGAGCTATGCGGACCAGCAGATCTCGGCGATGCACGATCAGGCGCTGGAGCCGAAGGCGATCCATGAAGTGCGGGAGTTGCAGACCGCGCTCGGTCTGGTCGCCGCGCAGGTCGGCGTGTGTCTCGTGCCGGAGAGCGTCGAAGGCTTGCGCGCGCATGGGGTCGCGTACCGGCCGATTCCGTCGGCCAGCGCCGCCTCGCCGATCATCATGAGCCGGCGCCTGCAGGACGAATCGCCCGCGACGACGCTGATGTGCTCGCTCGCGCGGCAACTGTTCAAGCGGGTCTGAGCGGCGTTTGCGCGAGCCCGGCGACACGCCGCGTCATCGATTCGCCCACGAACCGGCAACGCGGCGTCGGCCTGCGCCCTACTTCACATCGAACCCATAATCCCCATGCGTTCGATGCCCATCCGACGCCACCGCGACCCAATGCACGATGTAGTGCCCGGCCGCGAGCGTCGGCAGCGGCACGGTCATGACCGCGGGCTGCTGCGTATCGACCGAGGACTTCTGCGTGCTGACCTGCTTGCCGCTGGCATCGCTGACGGTGAGCGAGCTGAACGCCGGTTCGAGCGGCCCGTCGAAGGTCACCTTGACCTGCGTGGGCGCGGCCACCGAGGCACCCGCGCCGGGCTCCTGCTTCTGCGGAAACACATGCGCGAGGGCCGCGCCCGCGAGCGTGAGGCCGGCGAAGAGTGCCGCCGCGCGCATCGCGTGATGTCTGAAGATCGTGTTCATGATCATTTTCCTTACTGGAAGAGCGGCTTGCCCAGCGTGGTGGGCGCGATGTCGTCGAAGAACAGATGCGCCTGCAGCAGAATGCCGACGTGCGAGCCGCTCGCGCGGTTGATCGGAATCTGCGCCTCGACGCCGAACTGTCCGTACCGGTTCAGCCAGATGAAGCCCGGATTGACCGTGCCGGTCGTCTGTCCCTGACTGCGCGACAGCGGAATCTCGACGAGCGGAATCAGGCTCGCGATCGGCTGCGGCAGACCCGCGTCGTGCACGTGCTGCTGCAGATACGGCAGGCTGTATTGCACGGTGAAGCCGTAGTTGAACGCGTTCGGCTGCCCCGCGCCGGTCGTCAACGCCGGGCCCGCTTCCGCCGTGACCGCAACCGGGCGCAGATACGCGAGCGAATCGGGCAGATCGCCCATGCCCTTGCCGATGAAGACCTTCGGCGAGATCGTCGAGAAGTTGGCGGCGATCGCGCGGCTGCCGGTGCCGCCGAGCTCCGCATTGACGCCGATCGAGGTCATCAGCTCGTGCGGCTCGTTCACGTACAGCAGGTACTTGAGGCCGACGCCGAAGTTGTCGAAGCCGGCCGCGCGCGGGTTGTTCTGCAGCACGTACGCGCCGTCGATCGACACCGCGAGGCGCGGCGTGATCAGCTTGTCGTACTCGAAGCTGAACGTGTTGATGCTCTGGTCGCCGTTGTCGCCGGGCACGCGCTGGTGGCCGTACTCGAAGTTGGCTTCGTCGCCGACGCCGGGGTCATCGACGGCGAGCGTCGAGGGGAACACGCGGTCGCCCGCGATCGCGTGTGCCTGGGCGATGGACGGCGCGGCCACGAGGCCTGCCAGACCGCATGCGGCGTAGGTGGTGTAGGCGACATACGTGGCGGCCGCGACGAGCGGCGCCGCGCGCGGCGGACGGCCGCCACGCGTTGCTGGTGTGTGCATGAGTGCATCCTGTCTGATCGGTGGTGACGATGCCGGCGCACGCCGTCGAATGGACGCGCGCGAGCGTGCGCGATGCGGGTTAGCGCATCGCGTCGTAGGTGATTCGGATCAGGAAGCGAAAGGCGGGGCGCGCGGCTGCGCGAAGGTCAGAGGTTCGACGCGGCGCACGCTCTCAAAGCGCGTCGCGGCTGTATGCTGGCGCGCGCGCACCGCGGCGACGAACAGCATGCCGACGCTCGGCATCACGGGCAGATGCGCGAGCAGGCTGCAATAACCGCAGGCATCGCCCGACATCTGGGCGTGCTTTTCGCCGGCGTTGCTGGCGGGATTGTCGGCGTCGTCGGACTCGCCGGGCGGGTTGGCGACGGCCTGCGCGGGCTCGGGCGTGTCGTGCTGCATCTGCATGCCCGGCATCGACGCCATGTCGTCGATCGACGCCATCTGGCAATGCTCGCCCATCGTCGCGTCGGCATGATAGTGGGCGGCGAGCGTGTGCGAGATCGTCGGCGCGAGCGTCGTCATCAGGATCGCGAGCAATCCCAGCCAACTGCCGATCTTCCGATGCCAACGATTCACCATGCGCCCAGCGCCACACCGCGCGTTTTATTGTCCATCACTGCGAGACTGTGATTTGGGGCAAATTATGCCATGGCCGTCGTTGTTTCCGCCCCCGGGCAGCGGGCTCCGATGAGCCGCCGCGCGCCCGGTCAATAGAGCGAACCGCCAACGGCAAAGCCGCCCCACGCAGGCGACAATGCCTGATCCCGGCTTTTTGGCACGGAGTCTTCATGAAAGCGCAGCGTCCACGTCCTCCGCACTTTCCCGGCGAACCTACGCGCGCCGAATGGCGCGAGCATCTGCTGCCCTACTTCCTCACGGCGCTTTTGATTGCTTTCGCGATCGTGCTGATCGTCTGGATCGCCAATCCGGCGCCGCCACGCACGATCACGATGAGCGCCGGCCCGCGCGACAGCTCGTTCACCGTCACCGCGAACCAGTACCGCAAGATCCTCGCGCGCAACGGCATCCGGCTGAACGTGCTCGAATCCGATGGCTCGGTGCAGAACCTGCATCGGCTGCTGGACCCGAAGCAGCACGTCGATATCGCGCTCGTGCAAGGCGGGGTGTCCGAAGGGCTCGACACGTCGTCGCTGGTGTCGCTCGGCAGCATGTTCTATGTGCCGGTGGTCGTGTTCTATCGCGGCTCGGAGCTCACGGAACTCGGCCAGCTCGAAGGCAAGCGCATCGCGATCGGTCGCCAGGGCAGCGGCACGCGGGTGCTCGCGCTGCAACTGCTCGCGGCGAACGACATCGAGCCGGGCGGCAGTACGACGCTGGTGCCGAGCGACGGCCTGCAGGCCGCCACGCAACTGGTGGCCGGCGAGGTCGACGCGGCGATCCTGAGCGGCGACTCGGCGACGCGCGGCCTGATGCTGCGGCTGCTGCGCGTGCCCGGCATTTCGGTGATGAATTTCGACGAGGCGAGCGCCTATACGCGCACCTTTCCGTTTCTCGACCAGATCGACCTGCCGCCTGGCGTGCTCGATCTGAAGCGCCGCATTCCGCCCGAGACCGTCCACCTGATCAGCCCGACGGCTGAGCTCGTCGCGCGCGATACGCTGCATCCCGCGATTTCGGATCTGTTGATCGAGGCGGCGCAGGAAGTCCACGGCACCGCGGGACTGTTGCAGCACGCCGGACAGTTTCCGAACCCGGTCGAGCACGAATACCCGATCAGCGAGGACGCGCAGCGCTATTACCGGACCGGCAAAGGCTTTCTGTATCGGACGCTGCCGTTCTGGCTCGCGAGCATCGGCGATCGCACGCTCGTCTTGCTGTTGCCGGTCGCCGTGCTGCTCTTGCCAGCCATGCGGGTCATTCCGGCGCTGTACCGGTGGCGGGTGCGCTCGCGCATCTATCGGTATTACGGTTCGCTGATTGCGATCGAGCGGCACGCACTCGCCGGCGCAACCGACGAGGAGCGCACGCAGCTGCTAGGGCAACTCGACGAGATCGAGTCGGCGTTGAACCACCTGCGCATGCCGCTCGCCTATGCGGATGCGTTTTATGTGCTGCGCGAGCATGTGGGATTCGTGCGCAGCCGGCTGACGGCCGCGCGGCCCGTCATGGCCTCGTGATCGAGGCCGCGACGGGCGACGCCTGGGGTTAGACCTGGGAGGGGGTGGAGGCGGCAGTGGTGGCTTGCTCGTGGGACTCCGCGCTATCAGCGCTATTCGCCGGCACGGCTTCCGGCGACGCGGCTGCGGCAGCGGTATCCGTTTGCGCGACCGCCTGTTCGGCCTGCGCGGATGCCGCTTCGGTCTGCGGCTTGTCAGCGGCGGTGTCCTCGCCTGCCGCGCCTGCATCGGCCGGCGCATTGGCGCCCGTTGCCGCTTCGGCGGCCTTCTGCGCACCCTTCGCCGCCCGATGCGCGAGCAGGCGCTGCGCGCCGGCGGCTTCCTGCGCCGTGACCTTGCCGGCTTCGACGCCCGCCAGATCGACGCGCGCCGCGCCTTCGACGAGGCTCTTCCAGTAGCGGCCGCCGCGGCACCAGGTCTTGATCGCGTCGCGCAGCTCGGCTTCGGTCAGCGACAGCTCCTTCGCATGCACGACGAGGTCTTCGAAAATGCCGATCTTCAGCGCCAGCTTCGGCGCCGGGTTCTTCGGGAAAGCGATCGGGAAACGCTTTTGCAGACGACCGATCGAGCGCACCACCGGGTCGACCGGTTTCGCATCCACCGCCGGCCTGGCGTGCGCCGTAGCACCAGGCGCCGCGTTACGCGCCTGCTGCGGGCGGCCCGGCCGCGTACCCGGTTTGCCGTCGGGGCGAGCGCCGGCCTTCGCGGCCGGCTTCGCACCGGGGCGGCCACCAGGCTTCGTGCCCGGATTAGCGCCGCGCTCGGGTTGTGAGCCAGGATGTGAGCCAGGATGTGAAGCGGACTTGCCAGCGGACTTCGAAGCGGGCCGCCCGCCCGACTTGCGATCGGGCTTGCCGGCGGACTCGGCGGCGGCGCGCGCCGCTGCCAGTTGCTTCTTCAGTTCAGCGAGTTGTTCGAAACCCATAGTGCACAACCAATCTGTCGATCTGTAAAGGTGAGATTGTAGCAGCGTGCGACCACACGCTCGTGACAACCCCGAGTGGAAATGACGAACGTCATTTCGCGACCGCGACGGGGGTGTCGGCATCGTGCGCGCGCAGTCCCGCGACCGACACCCGCAAACCGGGTGCGCCCACATTGTTGCGCAGCGACAGCCCGAGCTGATGGCGCTCGGCGATCCGCGTCACGATCGCGAGACCGAGCCCGCTGCCGTCGCCCTTCGACTCCTCGCCGCGGTAAAAACGGTCGAACACGCGTTCGAGTTCCGGCTCCGGAATCCCCGAGCCGCTATCGACGACCTCGAAGCCGACCCGCTCGCCCGCGCGCCGCAGCACCACATCGACGCGACCGCCCGGCGGCGTATGACGGATCGCATTATTGATCAGGTTTCCTAATAGCACGCTGATGCTGTGCGGCTCGGCGAGCACCGTATAGGCGTCGTTCGGCGTGCGCGCGTGTTCGCATTCGAGGCCGAGATCGATCTCGCGCAGCTCCGCGAGCACCGAGCAATCGCTGACCGCCTGTTCGCCGATACGGCGCAGGCTGACCGGCACCATCGACGTGACCGGCTGCGCGTCTTCACGCGCGAGCGTCAGCAGTTGCTGCACGAGGTGGATGATCCGGTTCACGCGATGCTCGACGCGCTCGAGCGTCTGCCCCTCGCCCTTCAGCGATCCATCGCGCGACGCCGCCTGCAGTTGCAGCTTCAGCGCCGCGAGCGGTGAACGCAGCTCGTGCGCGGCATCGGCGATGAACGTGCGCTGCGCCTGCGAAGCCGTATGCAGCCGTTGCAGCAGATCGTTCAGCGCTTCGACGAGCGGCCGGATTTCGACGGGCACGTCGCCGTCGAGCCGCAGCGGTTCGAGCGAATCGATCGAACGCGTCGCGAGCGCGCGCGACAACCCGCCGATCGGCGCGAGCCCGCGCGCGACCACCAGCAGCACCAGCGCGATCGTCACCGGCAACAGCACGCCGAGCGGCCACAGCGTGTGCAGCGCGAGCTGCAACGCGAGGTCCTCGCGCACCGAAACCGGCTGCGCGACCTGCACGTAGCGGTCTTTCTGCGCGACCCCAAAGGTGCGCCAGTGATAGTCGCCGCGCCGCACCGTGTTGAAGCCCGGCAGCAGGCGCTCGAACACCGGCGCCTGCGCGGAGTGATAGACGAGTGCACCGCTGCTGTCCCAGATCTCGATCACGATGCGGTCGTCGGCGAGGTCGCCGAGGTCGGGATCACGACGCCCGCCGTTGCTTGCGCCGCTCAGCGTCGACGGCAACGACAGCGCGACGGCACGCAGCTCGTAGTCGAACAGCTCGCTCGCCTCGCGCCGCGCGGTATGAAAAATCGCGAAGCCCGCGACCACCGACGCCGCCAACATGCCGAAGATCAGCCAGCCGAGCAGCCAGCGGCGAATCGACGTCATCCGCACCTCTTCAGGCGGTAGCCGACGCCGCGCACGGTCACGATCTGCTCAGCGCCGATCTTGCGCCGCAGACTGTGCACATGCACTTCGATCGTGTTGCTGCCCACCTCCTCTCCCCAGCCGTACAGCTTTTCTTCGAGCTCGGCCTTCGTGAACACGCGCGTCGGTTCCTCGATCAGCGCCTGCAGCAACGCGAATTCGCGCGGCACCAGCGGCAGCGGCACGCCGTCCTTGGTGACTTCGTGCGCGGCGGGGTCGAGCGTCAGTTCGCCGTGACTGTAGACCGGCTGCTTCTGGCCGGTGCGCCGGCGCAGCAGCGCGCGAATGCGCGCGGCCAACTCGTCGAGATCGAACGGTTTGATCAGGTAGTCGTCGGCGCCGGCATCGAGACCGCGAATGCGCTCGTCGACCGCGTCGCGCGCGGTCAGGATGATCACCGGCGCCGCGCCGCCGTTGCGGCGATACGCGTTCAGCACGTCGATGCCGTCTTTTTTCGGCAGGCCGAGGTCGAGCAGCACGAGGTCGTACACGCCGTTATCGAGCGACAGTTCCGCCGCGCGGCCGTCCTCGGCCCAGTCGATCGCGTAGCCGGCGCGGCGCATCGCGCCCAGCACCGATTCCGCGATCATGTCGTCGTCTTCGACCAGTAGCAGGCGCATGGCCTCTCCTCTCCTTCGTGCGGTTTTGGCCGCCGCATTATCGGCCGCGGCGGCTTAACGAATCCTTACGGGTGACTGATGACGCGTCAATTTCGCGTCATACATGGCGCGTGGCCGCACGCGTTAAGCCTGTCTTAAGCGGTCGCTACGCAAAATCGGCTCCCGTTGCGAGGCCTCGTTCGCGAGTCGCCCGTCCCTTCATACGATTCGCAGGAGCCGGATTTTGTCTGTTTTCCACGCCGTTGCGGCGCTGCGTCTGCGCGCGCTCATGCCGTTGTGCCTGCTGCTGGTCGGTGGCTGCGCGACCTATCAACGCGAGCCGCTCGCGCCGCAGGACACCTCGACGTCCGCGCGCTCGCTCGAACGCATCCGCATCGATACCGCGAGCATGCCGCTGCCCGAGCTGGCCGCGCATCGTTTCGATCCCGCCGATGGGCTCGACATCGACGAAGTCGCGATGCTCGCGGTGGCCAACAACCCCGATCTCAAGCTGGCCCGCGACGATCTCGGCATCGCCCGCGCGCAGGCTTATTCAGCGGGTCTGCTGCCCGATCCGCAACTGAGCGTGTCGAGCGATTATCCGGGCGCGACCGGCACCACGCGCGCGTTCAATTATGGCCTGAGCATCGACGTGATGGCGATCGTGCTGCGCAGCGCTAACCAGAAGTCCGCCGACGCGACGGTCGCGAAGACCGATCTCGGCCTGTTGTGGCAGGAATGGCAGGTCGTTGCGCAAGCGCGGCAACTGTTCGTGAAGAGCTGCTTCCAGCAGCGCACGCTGCCGCTGTTGCAGCAGCAACGCGAACTCGCGCGCACGCGCTACGAGCGCATGGCCGCGGCGCGCGCGGCCGGCAATCTGACCGACGATACGCTCGCCGCCGCGCTGCTCGCCTATAGCGACGCGCGCAAGCAATCCACCGACGCCGAGCGCGCGGCCGCGCAAACGCATCACGATCTCAATGCGTTGCTCGGTCTCGCGCCCGACGTGCAATTGCAATTGCAATCGGGCAGCGACGCTGAGCTCGCGCCGCTCCCCGACGCCACGCTCGACGCGGCGCTCGCCGACCTCGCCCGCCGCCGCCCCGACCTGATCGCGCTGCAGGCCGGCTACGAAGCGCAGGAGCAGAAATATCGCGCGGCGATTCTGAGCCAGTTCCCGAGCCTGTCGGTCGGCTTCGTGCGTGCGCGCGACACGTCGAACATCTACACGAGCGGCTTTCAGATCAACCTGAGCCTGCCGATCTTCAACCGCAACCAGGGCAATGTCGCGATCGAAAAAGCGACCCGTCAGCGGCTGCGCGACGAGTACCAGACCCGCCTGAACCAGGCGTACGCGGACGTCGCACGACTACGCGAGGACAGCGCGATTCTCGCGCGCCAGTTGGGGCAGACCGAAGCCGCGCTGCCCGAGGTCGAGCGCGGCGCGCGCGAAGCCGCGGCGGCCTACGCCGAACACAACCTCGTGCTCGGCGCCTACACCGACGCGCAAAGCGCCGCGCTCGCGAAACGCATCGACGTCGCGACGCTGCGCGAAGCGCTCGACGAACAACGCGTCGGCTTGCAGGCGCTGCTCGGCAGCGCGATTCCCGACGCTTTCTCTTCCGCTCAGCCTTTCATCGACACTCATGCGAAATAGCCTGTTTTCATCGCGGCACGCGTGGCCGCGAGTTGCGGCCGTCGCCGCGCCGCTCGTTTGCGCGGCCCTGTTGTATGCATCGATCCATCCGGTCCACGCGGCCGACAACGCCGCCCCCGAAGCGCAACCGTCGGTCGCGGTGCAGAGCATGCGAGTGCAACGCGCCGCGATCGCGCAACCGGTGCGTGGCTTTGGGATCGTCGCGGCCACCGCGTCGAACGTGACGACGATCAATCTGCCCTATGTCGCGCGGATCGTGCAGATGCGCGTGCAGGCGGGCGAGACGGTCAAACGCGGCTCGCCGCTTCTGGTCGTGCAGGCCGATCCCGCTGCTGTGCTTGCAGCGGCGCAAGCGAGAAGCGCGCTGACGCTGGCGCAAGGCGAACTCGCGCGGACCCGGTCGCTGTTCGACCAGGGCCTCGCGACGCAATCGCAACTGGCCAGCGCGAGCAAGGCCGTCGACGATGCGCGCGAAGCGCTCGCCGCGCAGAATCAGACAGGCATCGCGAGCGGCAACAAGGTCGTGACCGCGCCGTTCGATGGCGTGGTGCTGCAGCTATCGGCGGCGCAAGGCGACCAGCTGCAGGCCGGCGCGGCGATCCTGCAACTCGCGAGCGGCGCTAGCCGCGACGCGCGCGTCAACGTGACGCTCGGCGTCGAGCCCGCCGACGCCGCGGCGATTCATCCGGGCGATGCGGTCACAGTGCACGGCCTGTCCACGGCACTCGCGAAGACGTCGGTGGAAGGCCGCGTGGTGCTCGTCGGCGCCGCCATCGATCAGCAATCGCAACTCGTCAACATCGGCGCGACGGTCCCGCTCGCGCAAACGCCGTTCATCCCCGGCACGCGCGTCGCCGCCGACATCGCGACGCGCACCGGCACACACTGGATCGTGCCGCGCGCGGCCGTGCTCCGCGATGGCCAGACCGCCTACGTGTTCCAGATCACGCCGCAAAACAAGGCGCACCGCGTCGCCGTCACGATCGCGGTCGAAAACGGCGAGCGCTACGGCGTCGACGGTCCGCTCGATCCCATGCTCGGCGTCGTCACGAGCGGCAACTACGAACTCAAGGACGGCATGGCGGTTCGCGCCGCGGGAGACGGCGCGCGATGAATTTCGGCCAATGGATGCAGACGCATCGCCGCTCGCTGCTGTTCGTGATCGCGTTGCTCGCGATCGCCGGCGTGCTGAGCGCTTTCCGTCTGCCGATCTCGCTATTTCCGAACGTCGCGTTTCCGCGCGCGGTCGTGTCGCTAGATGCGGGCGACCGCCCTGCCGAGCAGATGACGACGCTCGTCACGATGCCGGTCGAGGAAGCACTGCGCCGCGTGCCGAATGTGCGCGAAGTCGAATCGAGGACGAGCCGCGGCGCCGCGGAGATCTCGCTGAACTTCGACTGGGGCACCGACATGGCGCAGGCCACCTTGCAGGCGCAATCGGCGATCAGCGAAATCCTCGCGACGCTGCCCGCCGGCACGACGATGCAGGTGCGGCGCATGGACCCGACCGTGTTTCCGGTGCTCGCGTATAGCCTCACGTCGACGCGGCAGTCGCTCTCCGCGCTGCACGATCTCGCGCAGTTCCAGATGCGGCCGCTGCTGTCGTCGGTGGAGGGTATCGCGCGCGTCGAGGTGACCGGCGGCGCGCAGGACGAGTTCGAAGTCGCGATCGACCCGGCGCGCCTCGCCGCATACAAGCTATCGCTGTCGGACGTATCGAAGGCGATCGGCGCGAGCAACGTGCTGATGGCGAACGGTCGCATCGAGGATCACGACAAGCTGTACCTCGTCGTCACCAACTCGACGATCACGCAGCTCGACGAACTGCGCAACGTCGTCGTGTCCGCCAACGGCAATGCAAACGGCGCGCAAATCCGTCTCGGCGACGTCGCGACGGTGAGCCAGGGCGTCGTGCCGCAATGGATGCGTGTCACCGCCGATGGTCAGGATGCCGTGCTACTGAACGTGTACCAGCAGCCTGGCGCGAACAGCGTCGCGATGGCGCGCGCGATCCGCGCGAAGCTCGCCGCGTTCGAGCCGCAGATGCCCGCGGGTGTGCATCTGTCGAACTGGTACGACCAGAGCGAACTCGTGATCGCCTCGGCCACCAGCGTGCGCGACGCGATCATGATCGGCGTGGTGCTCGCGGCCTTGACGTTGTTCGTGTTCCTGCGCAACTGGAAGATCACCGCGATCGCGGTCGCGCTGGTGCCGGTCGTGATGGCCGCGACGATCCTGCTGCTCGACGTGTTCGGCATGGGCTTCAACATCATGACGCTGGGTGGCATGGCCGCCGCGGTCGGCCTCGTGATCGACGACGCGATCGTGATGATCGAGCACATCGTGCGACGCATGCGCGAGGCCGGCGCCCACGCGTTCCACGGCCGCGTGATGGCCGCGGCCCTCGAATTCACGCGGCCGCTCGCGGGTTCGTCGGCGGCGACGCTGATCATCTTCGTGCCGCTCGCGTTTCTGTCGGGCGTGACGGGGGCCTTTTTCAAGGCGCTGTCGCTGACGATGGCAAGCGCCCTCTTCATCTCGTTCCTGGTGACGTGGCTCGCGGTGCCGATCCTGTGCGACCGCTGGCTGAAGCCCAAGGACGCCGAGGAGCACGCGGAAACGCGCTTCGCCACCTGGCTGAACCGGCGCTACGCGGTCACGGTCGGGCGTGTGATCGTGCGGCCGCCGCTCGTGCTGCTCGGCGTCGTGCCGTTGATCGTCGTCGCGGCGTTCGCGTTCACGCGCGTCGGCAGCGGCTTCATGCCGAGCATGGACGAAGGCGGCTTCGTACTCGACTATCACACGCAGCCGGGCACGTCGATCACCGAAACGGACCGGCTCATGAAGCAGATCGAGCAGATCGTGCGCGCGAATCCGAATGTCGCAACCTATTCGCGCCGCACCGGCGCGGGCCTCGGCGGCGATCTGAACGAGCCGAACAGGGGCGACTTCTTCGTGCGGCTGAAGTCCGGCAAGCGCGAGCCGATCGACACCGTGATGGAAGAAATCCGCACGCAGATCGACGCGCAGGTGCCGGGCGTCAGCATCGAACTCGCGCAGCTGATGGAAGACCTGATCGGCGACCTGACCGCGGTGCCGCAGCCCGTGCAGATCAAGATCTTCTCCGACGATCAGGGCACGCTCGACACCACCGCGCGCAAGGTCGCGGCGCGCATCGGCCAGATCCAGGGCATCGTCGACGTGAACGACGGCATCAACCCGGCCGGCGACGCGATCGAGCTGCACATCCTGCCCGCCGCTGCCGCGGCCGAAGGCATGGACCCGCAAGCAATCGCGCAGGCCGTCACCGACATGCTCGAAGGCAATGTCGCGACGCAGTTCCAGAACGGCCCGAAGACGGTCGGCGTACGCGTGCGCGTGAACGGCGCGCGCCAGCTCACCGATACACAACTGGGGCAGTTGCAGATACGCGCACCCGACGGACATCTGTTCGCGCTGAAGCGCGTCGCCGATCGCGTGACCGTCACCGGTCAGCCCGAGATCAGCCGCTCGAATCTGAAGCGGATGGTCGCGGTCACCGCGCGCATCGACGGGCGCGATCTCGGCTCGACGATCGCCGACGTGCAGAAGGCCCTCGGCGACGCGAACCTGCTGCCCGCGGGCGTCTATTACGAGCTCGGCGGTCTGTACCAGCAACAGCAGATCGCCTTCAAGGGTCTGCTGACCGTGTTCGGCGCCGCGATCGCGCTCGTGTTCGGCCTGCTGCTGTTCCTCTACGAACGCCTGCGCGTCGCGCTCGCGGTGCTGGCGATGCCGCTGCTAGCGACGGGCGCGGTGTTCATCGGCTTGTGGATCACCGGCATCGAGCTGAACATCTCCGCGATGATGGGTATGACGATGATCGTCGGCATCGTGACCGAGGTCGCGATCTTTTACGTGTCCGAATTGCAGGCGCTGGTGCGCGACGACGAAATGCCATTCGACGACGCGTTGCAGGCCGCCGGCCGCAACCGCCTGCGGCCGATCGCGATGACGACGATCGCCGCGATCCTCGCGCTGTTGCCGCTCGCGTTCGCACTGGGACAAGGCTCGGCGATGCAGCAGCCGCTCGCGATCGCGATCATTTCGGGCCTGATCGTGCAGCTGCCCCTCGTGCTGTTGCTGCTGCCGGCGTTGCTGAAGCTGTTGATGAAAAAGCAGCCCGTGTGAGCGTGCCCTTCGCATTGCGCGTTTGGCGCATCACCGCCCGCGCGGCCGGAACGATTGCGCTACGCGAGCACATCCGCGAACCCACCGACCCGCGCGCCGAGCGCGCGGATCGCGGCGGCCACCCTCGGCGACAGCAGCGCCTGCAACTCGTCGGCATGCCGGTAGCCGTGCATGCCGTCGCTCAAGGCGTCGCCCGCCAGCGCCGGATGACAGTAGATTTCGCCGACGCCGTGCGGCAGATTCGCGAGCGCGGCGAGCCACGTCGTCTCATCCATGCGCCCGCTCGCCGCGATGCCGACCACGTAGTCGTTATGCGCGATGCCCGCACGCTCGAGCCGGGTCTTCACGTGGGCGATCCACGGCCGCAACCATAGCGGCGCGTTTGCTTCGAACGGCAGGCGCATCGCCTTCATGCCGTAATCGCGGCCGATCTCGAGGATCAGGCCGAGCACGGTCGGATGCAGATGAAAATGCTTGTGCGTGTTCACGTGGTCGAGCGTGAGGCCCGTCGCGGCGAAGGCTTCGAACTGCGCGCGAATTTCGTGCGCGAGCTGCCGGCGCACGTGCGGCAGAAAGAAGAAGCGCACGCCGTCACGCACCATGTTGCTGCCGAAGCGGCCATTTTCGTCGAGCAGCGCCGCGATCTGCTCGCGCGGCGCGAGCGCAGCGCCGTCGGCCAGTACCAGATGCAGGCCCACGCGCAACTCCGGCAGCGCATGTGCGCGCGCGACCGCGTCTGTGGCGGCCGGCGCGCCGACCATCAGACTCGCGGCGCGCAGCACACCATTGCGATGCGCGCGCTCGACCGCGAAATTGACGCGCTGATGCAGACCGAAATCGTCGGCGGTGATGATCAGTCCGCGCGGCTGGGCCGCCTTCCGGTTCTCCATCACGTGAGGCTATCCAGCTGACCGCTGCGCTCGGCGGACGGCGTGCCGACCTGCATGCGCGCGCCGCGCCATACGACATGCGAACCGAACGCGCTGACGAGCCACTGGAGCGCGAGCAGCGTATCGCGCAACGGCACGAGCGGCAGATCGCGCCAGAACGTGCGCTCGCGGCGCGCGGCGCGCAGATGCAGCAGCAGCCGCGCGCCCACGCACACCGCGGTGGCCGACGCGCTCGCGATCACCGCCGCCAACGGCGCGTGAGCACAGGTCCTCGTCGCGAGCGACGCGGTCAGCCACGCGCTCGTCAACAGCCACGGCGTGGGGAATGTGATCAGCAGCGACACGAAGCCCGGTGGATTGACCGAACGGATCGTGCGCAGCCAGCGCGTTTCGCGCTGCCACAGCGCGGCGAAGGTCGGCTCGATCACGTCGGTGGCGACCATCACGCGCGAGAGTACCGTTTGCAGACCCAGCGCGCGCACGTGTTCGGCGAGCCAGTAGTCGTCGGCGAGGCAGTTTTTCAGCGCATCGAAGCCGCCGATGCGTTCGAGCGTCGCGCGCCGCAAGGCGAGCGTCGCGCCGAAGCCGAAGCGGCGCGAGCCCATCGCGTGCGCGACCCGCACCGAGGGCGCGAACCACTCGTTGATGAACAGCGCACCGACGCGCGGCCAGAAGCCGCCAACACCGCGCGCGACATACAGGCACGTGACCACGCCAACGCCTGGGTCCGCGAGCGGCGCGGCGACGCTGTCGAGATAGTCCGAGTCGACGGCGATGTCGCTGTCGGCGATCACGATCACGTCGTGCCGCGCGCGCGCCGCCATGTTGATGAGGTTGCTGACTTTCAGATTGCTGCCGTGCACGCGCGTGTCGATCGCGAGCTCGATGTCGCGTGTCGGATAGGCGGCCTGCAAACGGCGCACCACCGCGATGGCGGGATCGTGCGGCGACGAGACGCCCAGCACCAGTTGAAAATGCTGGTGTCGCTGCTCGCAGAACGTGCGCAGATTTTCGTAGAGACGCGGCTCGGCGCCGCACAGCGGTTTCAACACGCTGACACCGACCTGCGCGAACGGCCCGGCCGAGCCATCGAGCGAATCGAGTCGCGAACGGCTGAGCGCCCGATTCACGGCCCTGCCGCCATGATGGTTCGATTTATGCCGCGCGGTGAAAAACGGCATGGCGAGCGCGGCGGCTACCGCGTAGATCGAAGCGCTAATGCAGCCGGCTAGCAGAAGCCATTGGCAGACAATCAACGCGTGGGCCGCCATTGTGTGCCGTCCGTGTCCGTCAGTGCCCGACCAGCACGAACGGTTGCCCCGCTAGCCGGAGATGGAGCACGACGAGCCAACGGCGCGGACAGTTCGACGCGATCGCGGCTGGCCATTCAAGCACTGCGCGAACCGCATGATCGCGCCGCACCGCGACCTCGAAGGCGACCTCGGCAAATTCGCGCGCGATCACCACGCCGCCGACGATCAGCGCAAGCGCGAACAGCCTGAACGATGCCGAAGCGAAAAAGGCGTCGGAGACAGGCAGCACCGGCAGCGCGATGCACAGCAGCGCTTCGGTGCCAACGGCCGTCAGAGACGCGACCAGCAAATGGGCTCGTAGCATGTCGATGGTGACTGGCTTCATAACGTGCCTCGTGCGTGGCCTTGCGGCCTGACCGGATGCGTGGCGATCGGCGGGACTCGTCGAAGCTGTCCAACGACGCTATCGACCATCATAAGAAATGCTTTGCGCGTCATTCCATCGAAGTCCTTACGATCAGGTTGCGATGAACTGACGGCGACATGGACTCGCGCATGCATCACGATCTGCGACGACCCATTTATAGCGCGTCGATGGTATCGATTCAAGCTGAAGGAAACCTTAAGCGCGCGCATGGCATAAAGCGGCGAACGAACGGCGTGGTTACACTTCGGAACGCGGCAGATTGTTCGTGCTTTTGCATCAATGTCGCTTGCATCAAAATGCTGGACGGTATGCAATAAAACCCCATCATGGAATATCTGCCACATGCGTTTACTCCTCGTAGAAGACGACGAGCTCATCGGCTGCGGTGTCGAAGCGGGCCTGCGCCAGGCCGGCTTCACAGTCGACTGGGCACGCGACGGCCACAAGGCCGGACTCGCGCTCGACACAACTCAATATGCATTGGTGGTACTCGACCTCGGCCTGCCGCGCGTGAGCGGCATGGATCTGCTCAAACGCCTGCGCGACGCCGGCAATGACGTGCCGGTGCTGGTGCTGACCGCGAAAGGCACGGTCGTGGATCGCGTCGGCGGCCTCGAAGCGGGCGCCGACGATTACCTCGGCAAGCCGTTCGATCTGACCGAGCTGGTCGCGCGCTGCCGCGCGCTGCTGCGCCGCGCACAAGGCCGCAGTATCGATCTGATTCGTTACCAGAATCTGACAGTGAATCCGGTCGCGCAAACGGTGCAGCTCGACGAGGCGCGCGTGCTGGTCACGTCGCGCGAATGGGCGATTCTGCTGCAACTACTGACCAATCTCGGCATTCCGCAGTCGCGCTCGCGGCTCGAAGAAAGCCTGTACGGCTGGCAGGAAGAAATCGAAAGCAATGCGATCGAGGTGCACGTGTCGAACCTGCGCAAGAAGCTCGGCGCAAGCCTGATCAAGACCGTGCGCAATATCGGCTACGTGATGGAGAAAGAATGATCGGCCCGTCGATTCGTCGGCGCCTTGCGCTGCTCGTGCTCGCGAGCATCGCGATCGTATGGGGCGGCGCGCTCCTGTCGAGCTTCCGGCAGGCGACGCACGAAGTCGCCCAATGGGAGGAAGCGCGCCTCGCCGAGCTCGCCCAGATTCTCGCGCTGCTCGATCCGGTCAACCTCACCACGCTGGCCAATGCGCGCATCGACGTGCGCGAAGAAGAGAAAGGCGGCGAGCCCGGCGCGAGCGACCTCGACGACGACGATTCGCTGCCGCGCGACGCCCTTTTTCAGGTGCGCGCGGCGAACGGCGCCATCCTCGCGGGCAGCCCGCAACTGCATGCGCTCGCTGGGTGGGATCTGCCGTGGCGGCCCGCGAGCGGCGCGCAGGACGTCACGCTCGGCGGTCAGCTCTATCACTCGTTCACGTTGCGCGAAACCCCGCTCGGCCACAGCGTGCGGGTGTTCGAGCCGGCCAATACGCGCAGCGACCTGGTGAGCGGTGTCGCGAGCCGAATCGCACGGCCCACTCTGATCGCACTGCCGGTGCTCGCACTGCTCGTGTGGTTCAGCATTGGCTGGAGTCTGGCGCCGCTGAAGGTGCTGTCGGCCGCGATCCGCTCGCGCGACATCAACCGCATGGAGCCGGTCGGCCTCGGTCGCACGCCGTTCGAGGTGCGCCCGCTCGTCGATGCGATCAACCAGTTGCTCTCGCGTCTGCACCATGCGCTCGAACTCGAGCGCGCTTTCACGGCCGACGCCGCGCACGAACTGAAGACGCCGCTCGCCGCGATCAAGGTCCAGGCCCAGGTCGCGCTCGCCGAGCCTGACATCGCGTTGCAGCGGCTCGCGATGGAGCGTGTCGTGCAAGGCGTCGATCGCAGCGCACGGCTCGCCGAGCAGTTGCTGCTGCTCGCGCGGCTCGACGTGCAGGAAAAGCTGCCGACCGAGCCGCTGAAGCCGGCGGCGATCGCGAAGAACGCCCTGCTCGCGAACAACCGCAATGCGCAGCAAAAGCACATCACGGTGATGCTGGTGGGAGACATGCTCGCCGAGATCGATGCGGAGCCGGTGCTGATCGGCATCCTGCTCGACAATCTGCTCGATAACGCGATCAAGTACGGACGCACGGGCGGTCATGTCGAAGTCGCGGTGCGCCATGCCGACGGGCGCGTGCACGTGAGCGTGCGCGATGACGGCCCCGGTGTCGCGCCCGACGATCTCGCGCGGCTCACGAACCGCTTTTTCCGCGCGACCGGCAATCAGGCGACCGGTAGCGGGCTGGGTCTGTCGATCGTTGCGCGCATCGCCGAGCATTTCGGCGCGAGTCTGCAGATGGGCGTGGGGATCGGCGAGCGCGGGCTGGCGGTCGGGGTATCGTTTCCGGCCTATCGCGCGGCGCGCTGACGGAGTTTAGCGAGCGGCAAACCACGCGCCCCGCGCCGCGCGCCGAATACTCAGCGTCGATCCGCGTCGGCGAGGCTCGAACCCTGTTCGGCCAGTTCGGCGCGCACGCCGTGCGGCGCGACATGCGCGGGCGTGCCGCCGGAAGCTTCGGTGAACTGCCACGCGACCAGTCCCGGCACGAACATCAGCAGATCGCGAATTCGCCGCGCGGCCGCGAGCGCGAGACTGGTGGCGGGGTCGAGCCCCAGTGCGCCGCCGATCAGCACGAAGGCGCCCTCCTGCACGCCGAGGCCGCCCGGCACGAAGAACGCGGCGCTGCTGATCGCCTGGATCAGCGATTCGATCACCACCGCTTCGACGAGCGTCACACGCACGCCGAGGAAATACAGCGCGAGCCAGATTTCGAACGAGGTCAGCACGCATTGCAGCGGCTGCCAGAAGAACAGATAGCGCAGCACGACCGCGCGGCGGCGCCAGATCACCTTGATCGACTGATCGATCTGTGTGGACTGGCCGACCAGCGCGGCGAGCTTGCCGCTCGTCATACGATTGAGCACGCGCGTGATGCGCTCGAACGGATTCGCATGCTGCACGAGCCCGAACAGCAACAGCACCGGCGTCAACGCGACCACGCCCCATGCGAGTTGCCCGGCGAGCCGCAGCGCGCCCGACTGCGCATTGGCAAACAGAAACCCGATGCCGACCATCGTGAACATCAGCTGACTGATCACGGTCAGTTGCATGTCGACGATCGTGCTGGCAACCGCCGTGGACGGCCTGACGCCCCAGCGCCTCAGCATCCGGAACGAGACGAGTTCGCCGCCGATCCGTGCGACCGGCAGCATGGAGTTGACCGATTCGCGCACCCACACCAGATGCAGCATCTTGCCAAAACTCGGGCGATTCGCGCCGCGAATCAGCGAGCGCCAGTCGCAGGCGTTGGCGATCATGGGCAGCACGTGCGCGACGGCGGCCAGCACGAGACCGGCGCCAGCCGCGCGCAACGCGCCCAGCACCGCGTGTGGATCGTCGCGCCAGACGAGCCATAGAGACACGAGCAAACCCGCGAGCGCGGCCGCGCGGCCCAGATGCTTCATCATGCGGGCACCTCGCACACGACCCCAATCAACCTCACGCGATGCACGGTGCGTGCCACGGCCTGCCTCGCCGCGCGCACCGCCGGGGCGCTCCCAGTTCGCCCGCTCAAAACCTCTTCGATCATTGCCTACCCAATCCGCCGTTCGTTCGTCATTCGTCCTGCGCCGCCGACAGCAGCCCGTCGCCGTCGACCTTGAAGCTGAAGCCCCGCCAGATCACCCGCGACGAGCGGAAGCTCGCGACGAAAATCGCAAACGATACGATATCCCATAACGGCAGCAGCCATAGGTCGCGGCATCGCTGGCGCAGCGCCCGATCCGTGCGCCACTTCAGCGCGAGACGCGCGAGCATCGCCACCGCCGTGAGCAGCCACGCCCACAGCGCGCCGCCCGAGCACGCAAGCGCAAGCAGCGCGAACGCGAGCGGATGCACGAGCGCCGTACCGAAGTGCCCAAGCGGATCGATGCGGCGAATCGTGCGGCTCCAGCGCAGCTCGTGCGTCACGAGCTGCCTCGCGCTCGCTTCGACACACGCATGCCCGATCGCGAACGGCGGAATCGCGACCTGCTCCCCCGCCGCGCGCACCGCCGCGCCGATCTCGTAGTCCTCGGCCAGATGCTGCACGAACGGCTTGAAGCCGCCGATCCGCTCGTACGTGTCGCGCCGCATCGCGATGGTCTGGCCAAAGCACGGCCGCGCGAGCCCGAGCGCGAGTCCGGTGACGACGCCCGGCAGGAACTGGTTGTTGGTTGCGATCGCCGACAGCCGCGGCCAGAAACCCGGATCGGGCTGACCGCGATACGCGCAGGTGACGAGCCCAACGCCCGGCTTCTGCAATTCGCCGATCACGTTGCGCAGATAGTCGGGGCCGACGCACACGTCGCTGTCGGCGAACACGAATACGTCGTGGCGCGCCTGCGGCAGCATGTTGAGGATGTTGCTGATCTTGCGGTTCGGGCCGTACAGACGCGCGTCGGCGATCACGGTGATGTCCGCGTGCGGATACCGGCGCCGCAACTCGTCGACGGTTTGCAGCGCGGGGTCGGCGGAGTCGTGGACACCGAACAGGAATTGCACGGGCCCGAGGTAGTCTTGCGCGCAGAAGCTCGACAGATTGTCGAGCAGCGCCCACTCGTTGCCATGCAGTGGTTTGATAACCGTAACGGGTGGAAAGCTGGAGGGAACGGCCACCGTCCCCGCGAAGAAGCGCCCGATCAGCGCGCTCGCGAGCACGGTGTAGCCGATGCCGACAACGGTCGCCGCCGCGCACGCATACGCGAGCGTGACGGCGGCCAGGTGCGCGGCGCTCACGCCTCGTGCGCGCGCAGGAAGCGGAAAAACTCGACGCCTTCGCGTAGACGTCGTTTCATCATGTCCCAACTCGTCAGCATTTCGCGCAAGATCTCCCAGATCTTCGACGGCCGGAAATAAAAGCGTTTATAGAAGTTTTCGAGCTGGTGGTACATCTCGTCGCGCGACAGATGCGGGTAGCCGATCGCCGCCAGCTGCACGCCTTCCTTGCTGACCAGATTGATGACCTTGTTCTCCGCGAGCCAGCCGTTCTCGACCGCCTGGTTATAGAGCGTGGTGCCCGGATACGGCGCGGCGAGCGACACCTGGATCGTCAGCGGGTTGATTTCTTTCGCGTACTCGATGGTCTTCTGGATCGTTTCCGGCGTCTCGCCCGGCAAGCCGAGAATGAAGGTGCCGTGCACCTTGATGCCGAGCGTGCGGCAGTCCTGCGCGAAGCGCCTTGCGATGTCCGTACGCAAGCCCTTCTTGACGTTCAGCAGGATCTGGTCGTCGCCGGATTCGTAGCCGACCAGCAGCAGGCGCAGGCCGTTTTCCTTCATGATCTTCAGCGTCGAGTAAGGCACGTTCGCCTTCGCGTTGCAGGACCATGTGACGCCCAGCTTGCCCATGCCTCGCGCGATTTCTTCCGCGCGCGGCTTGAAGTCGGTGAACGTGTCGTCGTCGAACATGATCTCCTTGACTTCAGGCATGTTGTCGCGAATCCACTTGACTTCCTCGAGCACGTTCTCGACCGAACGCACGCGATAACGATGGCCACCGACCGTTTGCGGCCACAGGCAGAAGGTGCACTTCGAACGGCAGCCGCGGCCGGTGTAGAGCGACACGTACGGATGCTTCAGGTAGCCGTTGAAGTAGTTCTTGATCGTCAGATCGCGCTTGTAGATCGGCGCGACGAACGGCATCTCGTCCATGTTCTCGAGGATCGGGCGCGCTTCGTTGTGCTCGATCGAGCCGTCGGGCGCGCGATAGCTCAAGCCGAGGATCTGCGCGAACGGCTTGCCCTCGGCGATTTCCTTGCAGGTGAAATCGAATTCCTCGCGGCACACGAAGTCTATGGCCTCGGTCGCGACCAGCGAATTATGCGGATCGACCGCGACCTTCGCGCCGACCATGCCGACCAGCAGCGACGGCTTGCGCTCCTTGAGGTGCTGGGCGAACATCGCGTCGGTCGGGAAGGACGGCGTGCTGGTGTGAATCACTACCAGCTCATATTGCGTGGCGATGTCGAGCACGGCTTCGACCGACAGGCCATCTGCCGTGGCGTCGAGCACGCGGCTGTCGGGAACGAGTGCGGCGGGTTGTGCGAGCCACGTCGGATACCAGAACGAGCGCACTTCACGCTTGGCCTGATAGCGCGAACCCGCGCCACCATCGAAGCCGTCGTACGACGGCGCCTGCAAGAAGAGGGTTTTCATGGATGCTCCAGCAAGCCTTTATAGGCGCTTTTCGGTTTTCAGTAGGGAATCTATCTGATCCATTGCCCGAATGCATGCCGGGAAAGCCTGCGCTCGACATGCACGTAGCGGCGGCCGCGGTCCGGAAAGGCCACGGGCAGTGGCGCAAATAGTACGGAGCAAAGCTGAAGGAAACCTGAAGAATAATACTGCGTTCAGGCCGCGCGCGGCAGGCTCTGATGGGCCGATTTGTTGCGATCGGTCCGTTCGCGAAGCGATGTCGCAACGATGTCGTATCGGTATGGTATTGGATGAATTGGCGCGTGTCGTGCTGGCGAGCCCCATATTCACGCCACATTGCGCGCACGAACGCGCAGTCTTACGGAACCCTTATCGCGCGATATGCCTCGCCCACTCGAGCCAGCCGAGATTGAGCGCCGCGTTTACCACTACGCCGAGTGCCGCCGCGAGCGCGGCCATCATGGTCCAGAAGGCGGAGCGGCGCGCCGCGCGGGCCGACGTGTGGGCGGCAGTCGCCGCGTCGCGCGACGCGCTCGCCGCCGCCTGCGCGATATGCGACGACGCCTCCATGCGTGCCAGCGACCTCAGCGCGAAGCCGCGCTCGTCGTCGTGCGTGGCCGCCGCCGCATCCTGCTCCGTTTCCGCGCGCTGCGCCGCTTCGAACAGATAGCGATGACAGAACGGCGTCAACGGATCGTCGGGAAAGCGCGAAGCGAAATGTTTCGCGTACGCGGCGCCGCCATTGCGCTCGATCTCCGCGTAGGCGGCGTCCTTATCCATTGGCAGCCTCGCAGGCGGGTGCGAACCGCGCCCGGGGCGTTACACCGGTTTGATGTCGGCCGCCTGCTTGCCTTTCGGCCCCTGCTTGATTTCGAAGCTGACTTTCTGGTTTTCCTGCAACGACTTGAACCCTTCGCTTCGAATCTCCGAAAAATGGGCGAACAGATCTTCGCCGCCGTCGTCGGGGGTGATGAAGCCGAAGCCCTTAGCGTCGTTGAACCACTTCACTGTACCGGTTGCCATGGTGATGTCCTCGTGATGCGCTGTAGTAGCGGTACATCAATGATGCACCTGATCGTGCGGTTTTGTCTCGCGTCGCTGACGCGGCGCGCCGGCCCGACCCGCAAAGTCGGACCGGTGCCAGGCCCTCAGCAAACCGCGTGCCGCGGCCCGGGGGCGCGGCCGGCGCCCGGTGAGATTGCGCGCAATCAGATAAGATAATCGGGATCTGCAGTTCATTCATGGCCGCGCAGGTGTGTCGCCTCGTGCCGCACGACCGCGCGGCCAGTTGTTTTCCCTCTCACAGGAACCTAGCATGGCCATCTCGAGCTATACCGATACCCGTCTTCTGATCAACGGCGAATGGTGCGGCGCCGCCAGCGGCAAGACCCTCGACGTGATCAACCCCGCGACCGGCCACGCCATCGGCAAGGTTGCGCATGCCGGCATCGCCGATCTGGACCGCGCGCTCGAAGCCGCGCAGCGTGGCTTCGAAGCCTGGCGCAAGGTGCCGGCCAACGAACGCGCGACGATCATGCGCAAAGCCGCCGCCCTCGTGCGCGAGCGCGCCGCCGACATCGCCCGCCTGATGACGCAGGAACAGGGCAAGCCGTTCGCCGAAGCGCGCGGCGAAGTGCTGGCGGCCGCCGACATCATCGAATGGTTCGCGGACGAAGGCCGCCGCGTGTATGGCCGCATCGTGCCGTCGCGCAACCTCGCCCAGCAGTCGCAGGTGCTCAAGGAGCCGATCGGCCCGGTCGCGGCGTTCACCCCGTGGAACTTCCCGGTCAACCAGGTCGTGCGCAAGCTGTCGGCGGCACTCGCCTGCGGCTGCTCGTTCCTCGTGAAGGCGCCGGAAGAAACCCCGGCGTCGCCGGCGGCCCTGCTGCAGGCGTTCGTCGAAGCCGGCGTGCCGCCCGGCACGGTCGGCCTCGTGTTCGGCGATCCGGCTGAAATCTCGAGCTACCTGATTCCGCATCCGGTGATCCGCAAGGTCACGTTCACCGGCTCGACCCCGGTCGGCAAGCAACTCGCCGCGCTGGCCGGCTCGCACATGAAGCGCGCGACGATGGAACTCGGCGGCCACGCGCCCGTGATCGTCGCGGAAGACGCCGACGTCGCGCTCGCCGTCAAGGCAGCCGGCGCCGCGAAGTTCCGCAACGCGGGCCAGGTCTGCATCTCGCCGACGCGCTTCCTCGTGCACAACAGCATCCGCGAAGAGTTCGTCGCGGCGCTCGTCAAGCACGCCGAGAGCCTGAAGCTCGGCGACGGTCTCGCCGAAGGCACGACGCTCGGGCCGCTCGCCAACGCGCGCCGTCTCACCGCGATGGCCAAGGTCGTGGAAGACGCTCGCAAGACCGGCGCGAAGGTCGCGACGGGCGGCGAGCGCGTCGGCTCGGAAGGCAACTTCTTCGCGGCGACCGTGCTGACCGACGTGCCGCTCGAAGCTGACGTCTTCAACAACGAGCCGTTCGGCCCGGTCGCCGCGATCCGCGGCTTCGACAAGCTCGAAGAAGCGATTACCGAAGCGAACCGTCTGCCGTTCGGCCTCGCCGGCTACGCTTATACGAAGTCGTTCGCCAACGTGCATCTGCTGTCGCAGCGCATGGAAGTCGGCATGCTCTGGATCAACCAGCCGGCCACGCCGACGCCGGAAATGCCGTTCGGCGGCGTGAAGGATTCCGGCTACGGTTCGGAAGGCGGCCCGGAGGCGATGGAAGCCTATCTCGTCACCAAGGCGGTCACGGTGATGGCGGTTTAACCACGCGCTTCAGGAACGGCGCCGCGGCTGTACCGCTCGCGTCGTTCCCGGGCACGGCTCAACTGATCTGCGAGGTCCACGAGTTTGCCACTCGCGGACCTTTTTTATTGCCATGAACGATATCTCTGCCGAATCGATGCAGCCTACCCTGCGCGGCTCGATCGTCGAGCTGCGGCCGTTGCGCGAGGACCACGCGCCGGCGCTCGTCGCCGCCGCCGCCGACGGCCGACTGTGGGACATGAAGCTGACCGTCGTGCCGGACGCGGCGACGATCGACGCCTATATTGCCCGCGCGCTCGCCGGCCGCGCGGCCGGCACCGTGATGCCGTTCGTGATCGTGCGGCGCGATGCGGATGACACGGATGCCAGCGCTGCCAGGCTCGTCGGCAGCACGCGGTTCTGGAAGATCGATCGCGCGAATCGCAAGCTCGAAATCGGCCATACGTGGGTGAGCGCTTCGGCGCAGCGCTCGGCCGTCAACACCGAGGCGAAGTATCTGCTGCTGTGCCACGCGTTCGACGTGATGCACTGCGTGCGCGTACAGTTCACGACCGACGAGCTCAACGAGAAATCGCGCGCGGCGATCCTGCGCATCGGCGCGAAACAGGAAGGCATCGTGCGGCACGAGCGGATCATGCCGGACGGACGCAAGCGCAACTCGGTGCGCTTTAGCATCATCGACGACGAATGGCCGGCGGTGAAGGCGATGCTCGAAGCGAAGCTGGCGCGCTGAGCGGCGCGCCGGCTCCCCGCTCCTTTCTCATTCAAACGGGTGCATCGCGCTGCTCATTGAGCGGCGCCGCCGGCGTCGCGGCCGCGAACTCCTCGCGCGGCGCGTCGCGACCATGATGCCGGCGCACCCACACCGCCGTCAGAATCGGCACCAGAATCGCGGTCACGAGACAAGCGGTGGCGACCATCGCGGTCGCGGCCGGCACCAGCGGCTTGAAGCTCGGAATCATGTCGGCGATGATCGCCGGATTCGCGACCGCCGCCCCTGCCGTCGACGACGCCGCGAGCCCCGCCGCGCCATTGCCACCGGCGATCCAGCGGTCCGCGAGAATCAACGGAACGCCGGTCACGACGATCACGCCAAGCCCAAGCACGACGCCCGGCAAGCCGCTCGTGACTATCACGTTCAGATCGATGCCGTTGCCGAGCGCAAAGCCGAAAAACGGAATCAGCGGATGCACGCAGCGGCCGAACAGCTCGCGCAGTTCGCTATCGAAGTTGCCGAGCGCAAAGCCGATCAGGAACGGCAGCACGGCGCCGACGAACAGGCGTGGCTCGAAGAACGCGACGCCCGTCGCGCCGAGAATGATCATGCTGATCAGCGGCCCCGATTCGACCGACATCAGCACGAACGCGCCCGCCTCTTCCTTCGTGCCGTACTGTTGCATCACGGCCGCGTAGAGACCGCCGTTGGTCATGTCCATCGAGGTCGTGATCGCGAGCACCGACAGCCCCGCAAAGAGCCCGGTCTTGAGGCCTTCGATCGGAATGAAGCGGGCCGCGATCAGCGTGACGATCCACGCGACCAGCATCTTGGTGACGAGCAGCGTGCCCGACTTGCGCAGCACGGTGCCGGTCGCGCGCAGGTCGATCGTCGCGCCCATGCAGAAGAACCATACCGCGAGGATCGGCACGGTGCCGGTAATCAGGCCGTTGGTGAACGAGCCGAAGTATTTGCCCGCGCCCGGCGCGAACGTATGCACACAGGCGCCGAGCAATAGCGGCACCAGCATCAGACCGCCAGGAATACGGTCGATGGCCTTCTTGATCTTCATGCCTCCTCCATGGACAGTGACGTCCCGTTGACGGGCGCTTGACCCGCGGTGGTGTCCCGTTCTGCGCCGGGCTCTCCCTGTCCGGGGCAATATAGCACTCTGCAAGGAACGCCGTTCCGTTTTATTTTCCTATATCTGCTATCGTTAACCCGGTCGTTCGCGCAACGCGTTGCCAGCCTGAGTTGAACGTCTCAATATTTTCGGACCGACATTCCGAAATTGTGATTCTGCGTTACAGTTTCGGGCACAAGGCAAGACGGCGCCGCGCCGCATACCGACAGGAGAACGATCCATGGACGTGAGACAGGCCATCAACAGCGAATACGCGAAGACGCTCGACACCACCGGGCTGCGCAAGGAGTTTCTGGTCGGGCAGATCTTCGAGCGCGATGCGTTGAAGCTCACGTATAGCCATATCGATCGGATCATCGTCGGTGGCGTGTGGCCGGTCGAGCGCGCGGTCGAAGTGCCGGGGTCGCTGGGCAAGGCGATCGGCGTCAGGCCTCAAAAAGCGGCGTGCTCGGTCTCACGCGGCTGCTTGCGAACGAATGGGCCGCTCAGCGCATCAACGTGAACGCGATCGCGCCCGGCTATATGGCCACCGCGAACACCGCCGCGTTGCGCGACGACGCGCAGCGCAACGAAGAGATACTCGGCCGCATTCCAGCCGGCCGCTGGGGCGTGCCCGACGATCTCGCCGGGCCTGTGGTTTTTCTCGCGTCGTCGGCCTCGGACTACGTGCATGGGCATACACTGGCGGTGGATGGCGGCTGGCTCGCGCTAGGTCCGGTACAGACTTGGCACGAGCGCGCGCGCAACGCGCTATGCTCCCGCGCCGGCTGGCATCGACTGAATGCGGCAAGCGGCGCGGGTTCGCACAGACAGGGAATGACGGACATGGCGGCAACGGGAACACACAAGAACACGGCGCACGACAAGGCGCAAAGCAAGGCGCGCAAAGCGTCCGCCGAGACCACATCGGCTGATGCGGATAGCGCAGAGCGTGGCGAATCGGCGTCGTCGATCGGGCGCGTGTTCGCGATTCTCGGCGCGATCGGCGACACCGGGCAGATCGGCATCAGCGAACTGTCGCAGCGGCTCGGCATGTCGAAGACGACCGTGCATCGCGTCATTCAAACACTGAAGGCGCTCGGCTACGTGACGCAGGAAGTCGAAACCGAGCGCTACCGGCTGACGATCCGTCTGTTCGAACTCGGTGCGAAAGCGCTCGAAAGCGTCGACCTCGTGCGCGAAGCCGACATCGACATGCGCCGCATCGGCGAGATAACGCGCGAAGCGGTTCACCTCGGCGCGTTCGACGATGACGCGATCATCTATATCCACAAGGTCGACGCCGACTACGGGCTGCGCATGCAGTCGCGGATCGGCCGTCGCAATCCGCTGCATAGCACGGCGATCGGCAAGGTGCTGCTCGCGTGGATGGACCCGGCCGACGCACGAGAGGTGCTCTCGCACATCGAATTCCGCAGGTCGACGCAAAAAACCCTGACCTGCGCGCAAGCGGTGCTGAGCATTCTGTCGCGCGTACGCGAGCAGGGCTATGGCGAGGACAACGAGGAGCAGGAAGACGGTCTGCAATGCATCGCGGTGCCGGTGTTCGACCGCTTCGGCCGCGTGATCGCCGGTCTGTCGATTTCGTTTCCGACGATGCGCTGCGGCGCCGACACGAAGCAGCATTACGTCACGCTGCTCAAAGAAGCCGGTCTCGCGATTTCGACGCGGCTCGGCTATCGCGAAGCGACCGCGCCGGAGCCCGCGGCCGCGCAGTAAAGTCGCGCGCACGCGCTGCGTGCGCGAGGCGTTTTTCCCCACCTGACCGAAGCTTAAGAGAAGCTGATGACGCTGCACGTGTGGTGTCTTTCCCTCATGCCCGCGCAAGCGCATGAGGAGCCTCCTGGCTCAGTCTGCAACCGAATGTATCCGTGCGGCATACATAAGGTGAAATTCGATTCGCTTCTTTTTTCAGCAATCGATGCGCCCAACCAGCGCGTCGCATCGACGCATCGCACGCCTTTGCATGTCGTTTTTTTCATAGCGCGCTCAAGGGTTTGCCCGCGCACTTGACGATCGCCCGGCATTTCGACGCGCGACGCCCGGCGCTTCTCCGCCTCATTCGACGCACTCGCATCGCCGTATCGACGCGAGTTCCAATCGACACGTCCTGTTACACACAAACACACCGGTAATTGCGCCGCTCAGTAGAGTTCGGTTCAAACGAAAGCGGTTCACACGAAACGCTTCGCACGACAGGCACTCGCATCAGAGATTTCAGGGAGCAACAACATGAAAAAAATCTTCGCACTGGTCATTCTTGCCGTCACGCTTGGTGGCGCGTTGAGCGGTTGCATCGTCGTCCCGGACGATCATCCGCATCACGACCACTACTACGAACGTTATTGACCGGCCATTGCGTGCAATAAGCGCATAGCTCTTCATTCCACCACAGACATCCACACAGAGAATAATCATGAGTCATTCACGCAACCGCTGGATATCGTTGACGCTCGTCGCGGGTCTCGCGATCGGCGCATCATCGGCCGCTTTCGCGCACGTCGATGTCGGCGTGAACATCGGCTTGCCGGGCATCGCAGTCGCACCCGCCGTAGTCGAGGCGCCCCCGCCCGTCTACGTGCAACCCGCGCCCGTGTATGCGCCCGCCCCCGCGGTCGTGGTCGCGCCGGGCTGGTACGACAATCGCTACTATGACGGCCATCGCTATTGGGAGCGTCGCGAGTGGGAACGTCACCATGACGACTGGCGCGAGGCGCGCGACGGGCGCGGCCCGCACGGCGACTGGCACGACAATGGCTGGCACGGTCATGGGCACGACGATCATGGACACGACGATCACGGGCATGACCATTGATGGACAGCAGGTGGCGTCGCCGACGCCACCGTGTCGCGCAGGCAATCGCGCCACCCCTTTCGACAGGAGCGACGACGTGCTACGCAACGATCCGAGACGAGTAACGATGCAACTCGACGGCGCGCAGATCTGCGCCGAATACAGCGAACTGACCGGCCAGTTGTGCCTGCGCCAGGACGGCACGCTGTTGCGTGAATGGTTTCCACCGCATTCATGGATGGCGATTGCGTCGGTGGCCGGCGCGAGCCATTGGGGCACGCGGCCAACCGACGGCGAATTGCTCGCGCTGCTGCACAACGAAATGGCGTTGCTGCGCACGTCATGAGCCGCCACCTGTTTTCACTGGCACTATCGCATCCGACCGTAGCGCGCAGCGCTCATTCGATCGCGACGGCGCCAACCTTTTCATCGACCGATGCGTGATCGGGCGACACGCGCCGCATCATCAGCACCACCCCGCCCGCCGCAATCACGGCTGGCACCGCGAGCAGGCTGAACACCGCGCCGAACTGCCAGCCGAGCCCCATCAACGCGGCACCGGCGAGCGCGCCCGCCACGCCGCCGACGCGGCCAATCCCCAGCATCCACGCAACGCCCGTCGCCCGCGCCCGGGTCGGGTAGAAGCTCGCCGCAAGCGCCGACATCGACGTGACCGCGCTGGTCGCGACCGTGCCCGTGAGGAAAATCAGCGTGCCGAGCCAGACCTGATGGCCGACGCCCTGTCCCACCAGCAACACGAGCGCGCCGACCAGCACGTACGTGAACGCGATAACACGATGTCCAGCGAAGCGATCCATCACCCAGCCGACGCACAGATTGCCGAGGATGCCGCCGAGCGGAAACAGCGACGTCATCAACGCGGCTTTTTCGCCGGAGAAACCGGTGTCCTTGAACAACGTCGGCAGCCAGTTGGTCAACAGGTAATAAATCAGTAGTCCCATGAAATAGGCGAGCCACAGCATCAGCGTGCCGAAGCGGTAGCGCGCCGAGAGGATGATCGCGAGCGCCGATTGCGCCCGGCTTTCGCCGCCCGTGTCGCGTCGCACGTCGACCGCGAAAAAGCGGCAGCCGTCGAAGCGCTCGCTGGGCGCGATGCGTTGCAGAATCCGCGCGATCCGTTGATCGGCCCGCCTGCGCACCGCAAGAAATTGCGCCGATTCCGGCAGTAGCAGGATCAGCAGCGCGGTCAGCACGAGCGGACCGGCGCCGCCCGCGACCAGCACGCTCGGCCAGCCAAAATGCGGAATCAGCCACGCGGACGCGAGGCCGCCGATCGCGAGACCGCCTGAAAAACCGCAGAACATCGCATTGACCGCGACCGCGCGAATGCGGGCGGGAGCGTACTCGGACATCAACGTAACCGCATTGGGCATCGCGGCGCCGAGACCGAGCCCGGTGAAAAAGCGCAGCAAGGTCAGCGATTCGATCGAGGTCGCACGTGCCGCGGCGAGACTCCACAGACCGAAGAAGAACACCGACAGCACCAGCACCGTCTTGCGACCGATCCGGTCCGCGCAGGGTCCGGCCGCGAGCGCGCCGATGCCGAGCCCCACCAGCGCCGCGCTCATCACCGGGCCGAGCGCGCTGCGCGCGATACCCCACTGCTGCACGAGCGACGGCGCGATGAAGCCGACCGCGGCGGTGTCGAAACCATCGGCCGCGACGACGAGGAAGCACAGCAGGAGAATCGTCCATTGAAATGGCGAGAAGCGCTGCGCGTCGATAAAGGCCTGCACATCTACGTTGCGTTCGGAGCGGGTCATGTGCGTGCTCCTTTCAGCTTTTTCATTGCGATGTCTCCTTGAAATAACGAGGTGTTTTCTTATTGTTCTGATTGCTTGATCGACGCTTGCCTGGTCGCCTGCCGCGCCGTAGGCGTGCCAGCGCCGTCGACGCTCAGCACCGTGCCGGTGATATAGCTCGCCGCCTCCGACGCGAGAAAACCGATCGCGCTGGCGATCTCTTCGATGGCGACGCGTGCTGTCCGTTCGTTCATATCTGTCTCCTCGTCGAACCTGCGGCTAGCGCAGCATCGCCAGCGTCCTGAAGTCGACGCGCCTGATGATGCGGCTCTCCTGCGCGACGATCAGATGCGCGGACGCCTGCAAATAGGCGGGCCACTCCGGATCGGCATCGCGCGCGGTGCGGCGCTGATCGTAATCGGCGATGCTCTCGTAGCCCCACAGATGCACGACCTGGTTCAGCGCGCCGATATCGCTCATATAAAAGCCGACGGGCGCGCCCAGGTATTTGAGCTGAATCGGCATCGCGAGCCGGTCGAAGACGTCGATGAATTCCGCCATGCCACGCGGACGGATCGTGTAGATGCGATGATCGACGAAAGCTTTGCCCTGGCTCATGTGCCGGTCCTCAATACGGTTGCGCAGGCGCGGGTGTCCACGCTGTGTGCGCTCTTCACGTCGACGCCCGCGAGATGCCGCCCGGTGATATAGCCGAACGTCATGATCGGTCCGAGCGTGATACCCGCGCCGGGATAGTTGCCGCCCATCACGCTCGCGCGATCGTTGCCGACCGCGTACAGGCCCGCGATCGGTGCGCCTTTCGCATCGAGCACTTCGCCGGTGACGTTCGTCGTGATGCCGTCGAAGGTGCCGAGATCGCCCATCACCACCTTCAGCGCGTAGTACGGGCCGTCGCCGATCGGCGCGACGCACGGATTGGGCTTGTGCTCGGGGTCCCCGAGATAGCGGTTGAACGACGTCGTGCCGCGGCCGAACTCGCGATCTTCGCCGCGCACCGCGTCCGCGTTGTAGCGCTTGACCGTCGCTTCGAGCGCCGCGCCGTCGAGACCCGCGTTGCGCGCGAGTTCCGCGAGCGTGCGGCCGGTGCTCAGATAACCGTTGCGCAGCAGCGGACCGAGCGGCACCGGCGCCGGCTTCGCATAACCGAGCCCGTATTTGCGGATCGTCGCGTGATCGCAGATCAGCCACATCGCGGTTTCGCGTTCGCTCGCGCAGGCCTCGATCATCGCGGCACCCACGTCGTGATACGAATTCGCTTCATTGGTGAAGCGCTTGCCCGCGCGCGTCACGCCGATCACGCCAGGCTTGTAGCGATCCACCAGATGCGGAAACACGCCGACGCTGCCGTCGCGCATCGGCACGCGCGACACCGGCATCCAGGCGGCCGGTTGCGGATAACGGATCGCCACCTGCGCGCCGAGACGTTCGGCCATGCCGACGCCGTCGCCGGTATTGCCGGGCGGCACCGGCGACACGTGTTCGCCGCCGCGCCGCACATGCGGATACGCACGGGCAATCCGCGCGACGTCATGCGAGAAGCCGCCGCACGCGAGCACCACGCCGCGTCGCGCGACGATGCGCATTTCGCCTTCCGGTCCCGCGACGAGCGCGCCGGTCACGCTGCCGTTCGCCACGCTCAGTTCGCGAGCCGCCGTGTTCGTATGGATCGGAATGCCGAGATCGAGCGCGGACTTCGCGAGCCGCGCGGCGAGCGCGTTACCGCTCGTGATCTGCACGCCGCGCCGGTACAGCGCGAGATCCTTCAAATGACTCGCGAGCCGCTTTGCGACATACAGCGCGGACCTGAGCGAACGCGTCGCATTGAAGAAGTGCTTGAGGTCCGCGTTCGACGAGTTGAACATCATGCCGATGAATGTGATCGTCTTCAGCGGCGCACGCAACCGCGTGATGTCCTTGCCGAGCGCGCGCGCATCGAAGGGCGCGGCCACGACCGAGCGGCCAATGTCGACGCCGCCGCGCACGTCCGGGTGATAGTCGGGATACAAGGTCGGCACGAATTTGACGGTGGTCTCGCGCTCGAAGAAGTCGAGCATTTCCGGGCCCGTGTCGAGGAACGCGTCGACGGCGGCGGCATCGAAGAACGCGCCGGTTTCGTTGCGCATGTAGGTCAGCGCCGCTTCGCGCGTATCGCTGACGCCATTGCTCTTTGCGTGACGGTTGCCGGGAATCCATAGCACTCCGCCTGAAAACGCGGTCGTGCCGCCGAAGAACTCTTCCTTCTCGATGACGACGACGTCGAGGCCGTACTTGCGCGCCGTGATCGCGGCCGACAGACCGCCCGCGCCCGAACCGATGACGAGCACGTCACACGTCAGTGTCGCGCCGCGTGTTGCGTTGGTCATGATGGTCTCCTTACGTGCGTGCTTGACGGCCGGCTTGCGCGGTCTGGGCGGCTTCGAAGCCGGGACGCGGCACGAGGTCCATCAGCATGCTTTCGAGGCCGCCGTCGACGACGACTTCCGCGCCGTTCACATACGCGGCCCGCTCGCTCGCGAGAAACGCGACGACATCGGCGATATCGTTTGGCTCGCCGATGCGTCGGCTCGCCGTCATCGCGCTGCGCCGACGTTCGATATCGCCGTGCTCGTAGAACGCCGCGGACAGCGGCGTGCGGATCATGCCCGGACAGACGGTATTGCTGCGAATGCCGCGCGCGCCCCACTCCGCCGCGATCTGCTTCGACAGCATCGTCACGCCGGCCTTGCCCGCGCTGTAGGCGCCGCTATAGGTCTGCGGATAATGCGCGGCCACCGACGCGACATGCACGATCGACCCAGCGCCGCGCTTCAACATGCCTTGACCGAATTGCTGCGAGCACAGCATGTAGCCCGTCAGATTCACGCGCAGCATGGCATTCCACGCATCGAGCCCAATCTCTTCGATGCCGCCCGGCCGTAGCAGCCCCGCGTTGTTCACGAGCACATTGGCGACGCCCAGGCGCGCTTCGACCTCCGCCACCGCGCCGCGCACGCTATCGATATCGCCGATATCGCAGGCGAGCGCCAGCGCTTCGACACCGCTCGCGTTAAGCGCCTGCGCGACGTCGCGGCACTTGCCCTCATCGCGATCGAGTAGCGCCACGCGTGCGCCGGCGACGCCTAACACCTGAGCAATCGCACTGCCGATCCCGCCCGCCGCGCCGCTCACCACGCAAACGCTGCCTTCCAGGCCGAGCCAGTGTCGTGAGTCGCTTTGTGTGTCGCGTCGTTCCTGTTGCTGATTCATTTGCTTAGTCCTCCCAATCTCCATGTTCACGATCGCGGCAAATTCGCTTCGGCTGGCTTCACCCACCCGTGTTATTCACCCGCGTCTCCGTTGGCAAAAGTATAGCCACGCGCTTCAGCGGGAAATTGGACAAAGGCGGCGCATCGCAGGACAATTCGAACATAGGAGACAAAACGGCATGAGGAATATCCCTAACTACGATCTGTACGGAGAGTCCGCGCGGCCGCCGTGGTACGACGCGTTCAATTTCGAATGGATCGTCGAGCGCAGCCGTCCGAACGACTGGCATATCTCCGCGCATCGGCACGATGCGTTGCTGCAGATTCTCTATATCCGCAGTGGCTCGGGCCACGTGCTGATCGAAAGCGAAAAGCTCACGATCGAAGCGCCATGCCTGATCCTGCTTCCGGCGCAAACGGTGCACGGTTTCGTGTTTTCGCCAGAGATCGACGGGCTCGTGATTACCGCCGCGCAGCGCGCGCTGGAGTCGATTTCGAAGGCGGTATCGCCGGGCCTCGTGCCGGTGCTGCAACGGCCCGCGCTGATTCCCGTGCGGCCCGCCATCGGCGAGCGCACGTTGATGCCATTGTTCGGTTTGCTGGAGCAGGAATTTCGCGGCAGCGCGCGCGGCCATATCGCCGCGGGCATGTCGCTGATGATTGCACTTTTTGTGCAGGTCGCGCGTCTGACCGATGCCGCGTCGAGCGCGGGCGCGACCGTCAATGACCGGCGCGCCGCGCAGATCAAACGGCTACGCGAACTGATCACCGCGCACGTGCGCGAGCATCAACCCATCGATTATTACGCGGAAAAACTCGGGGTGACCGCGGCGCAACTAGGCCGCATCTGTCGTGAGGAGCTCGGCCATTCGCCGCTGTCGCTCGTCAACGACCAGTTGATACGCGAGGCGCAGCGCGATCTGGTGTACTCGGGTTCGAGCATCAAACAGATCGCGCATGCGCTCGGTTTTGAAGATGCGGCCTATTTCAGCCGCTATTTCCGCAAGCAGACCGGCGTCACGCCCAAGGAGTTTCAGGCGGCCGCGCATCGGGACCTGTCGATCAATTAGCGATCCAGATCATCGCGCGGCGCTTGCCGTGGCAATTACAGCTGTGCCTGCATCTGCGCGCCGGCCACGCCGACGTAGTTCTCCGCCAGCACCGTCGCGGCCGTGCGCGAGGTCGTCACGTACTCGAGTTCGGCCACCTGCAGCTGCTGCTCGAACGCCGAGGCGCCTTCGACACGATGCATCATGCTGGTCATCCAGTACGAGAAGTGCTCGGCGCGCCAGATGCGCTTGAGCGCGGTTTCGCTGTAACGGTCGAGCAGATCGGCGCGGTTTTCCTTGTAGAACGCGTCGAGCGCCTTGCTGAGCACGTTCACGTCGGCAACCGCGAGGTTCATGCCCTTCGCGCCGGTCGGCGGCACGATATGCGCGGCGTCGCCGGCGAGGAACAGGCGCCCGTACTGCATCGTCGTGGACACGAAGCTGCGCATGCCGACGATGTTCTTCTGGAAGATCTTGCCGTCGACGATCTTGTGACCTTCGTCCGAATCGGCGCGTGCATGCAGCTCGGCCCAGATGCGATCGTCGGACCAGTTCTCGACCGAGTCCTTCGGATCGCACTGGAAATACATACGCTGCACGTTCGGCGAGCGCGTGCTGATCAGCGCGAAGCCGCGCTCGTGGCGCGCATAGATCAGTTCGTCCGACGACGGCGGGCCTTCGCACAGGATGCCGAACCAGCCAAACGGATAGACGCGCTCGAAATCCTTGCGCAGCGCCTGCGGAATCGCCTGACGCGACACGCCTTGCGAGCCGTCGCAGCCGATCACGAAGTCGCATTGCAGTTCGTGCTCGGCGCCTTCGTGGCGATAGCGGATCGACGGCTTGTCGGTATCGATGCCGTGCACCGACGTATCCGACACGCCGAAGCGCAGTTCGGCACCCGCGGCGACGCGCGCCGCGACGAGATCCTTGATCACTTCGTGCTGGGCATAAACCGTGATCGCGTGACCGGTGAGCTCCGTCAGATCGATGCGGCGGCGCTTGCCTTCGAACGCGAGTTCGAAGCCGTGATGCAACGCGCCTTCGGCTTTCATGCGTTCGCCGAGACCGGTTTGCGTCAGCAGGTCCATCGTGCCCTGCTCGAGCACGCCGGCGCGAATCGTCGATTCGATCTGATCGCGCGTGCGCGTTTCGAGCACGACCGAGTCGATACCGCGCAGATGAAGCAGATGGGAAAGAAGCAGGCCAGCAGGCCCTGCACCGATGATGCCGACTTGGGTGCGCATAGAGGTCTCCTGAATGCGGCGATGAAATTTGCATTCAGTGTGACGATCGTAGCCCCTATCCCGCAACGCGATATGACGGATAGGCCGTATCGCGCTGCGCGATAGAAGGTCCAACATGGCAGCGCGTGCGGAGGTGCTCTGCTGGCCGCGAATGCCTGACTGGCTGGGCTCTCAGGCGATTCAGCCGATCCGTGGCGCGTTACGTCGGTGTGTACGTTCCCTCAGGTAAACCCCGATCCGCTGGACAAGGCTCAACTAGCCAAGAAACAGCCGGTAGACAGGATTTTTTGTCTCTTCCCAGTACGGATAACCGAGTGTCGCGAGAAATCGATCGAACGCTATGTGTTCGTTTTCGGGCACCTGAATGCCGACCAGGATCGAGCTGTAGTCCGCGCCCTGGTTGCGATAGTGGAACAGGCTGATGTTCCAGTTCGGCGCCATCGACGACAGGAATCTCATCAACGCGCCCGGCCGCTCGGGAAACTCGAAGCGGAATAGTCGCTCATCGTGCGCGAGCGGCGAGCGGCCGCCGACCATGTAGCGGATGTGCTGCTTCGACAGTTCGTCGAAGGTCAGATCGACGGT
>DATAQT010000004.1:0-11800 GCA_036264535.1 Paraburkholderia sp.
GACGATCATCGGTAGCGGCTATGTCGGCCTCGTGACCGGCGCGTGTCTGGCCGACATCGGTCACGACGTGTTCTGTCTCGACGTCGACGAACGCAAGATCGACGTACTCAACAATGGCGGCGTGCCGATTCACGAGCCGGGCCTGCAGGAGATCATCGCGCGCAATCGCCGCGCGAAACGCCTGACGTTTTCCACCGACGTCGAGGCCGCGGTCGCGCACGGCGACATCCAGTTCATCGCGGTCGGCACGCCTGCCGACGAAGACGGCTCCGCCGATCTGCAATACGTGCTCGCGGCCGCGCGCAACATCGGCCGCCATATGAACGGCTTCAAGGTGATCGTCGACAAATCGACGGTGCCGGTCGGCACCGCGTCGCGCGTGCGCGAGGTGGTCGCCGCCGAGTTGGCCGCGCGCGGGGTAGACCAGATGTTCTCGGTCGTGTCGAATCCGGAGTTCCTGAAGGAGGGCGCGGCCGTCGAGGACTTCACGCGGCCCGATCGCATCGTGATCGGCTGCGACGAGGACGTGCCCGGAGAAAAGGCCCGCGAGCTGATGAAGCGCCTGTATGCGCCGTTCAACCGCAATCGCGAGCGCACGCTGTATATGGACGTGCGCTCGGCCGAGTTCACCAAGTACGCGGCCAACGCGATGCTCGCGACCCGCATCTCGTACATGAACGAGCTCGCCAATCTGGCCGATCGCGTCGGCGCGGATATCGAGGCGGTGCGCCGCGGAATCGGTTCCGATCCGCGCATCGGCTACGACTTCCTGTATGCGGGTTGCGGCTATGGCGGCTCGTGCTTCCCGAAGGACGTGCAGGCGCTGATCCGCACCGCGGCCGATCAGAACGCGAACCTGCGCATTCTCGAAGCGGTGGAGGCGGTCAACGACGCGCAGAAGCAGATCCTCGCGCAGAAGATCGTCGCGCGTCTTGGCGAGGATCTGTCGGACCGCACGTTCGGCGTGTGGGGCCTCGCATTCAAGCCGAACACCGACGACATGCGCGCGGCGCCGAGCCGCGAGCTGATCGCCGGGCTGCTGCGCCGCGGCGCGCGCGTGAAGGCCTACGACCCGGTCTCGATCGACGAAGCGAAGCGCGTGTTCGCGCTCGATCTGAAGGACGTGCCGCAGCAGCATGCGCGCCTGTCGTTCGTGAACGACGAGATGGAAGCGGCGAGCGGCGTCGACGCGCTCGTGATCCTGACCGAATGGAAAGTCTTCAAGAGCCCTGACTTCGATGCGCTCAAGCGCGTGCTGAAGACGCCGCTGATTTTCGATGGCCGCAATCTGTACGAGCCGGACGTGCTGCTCGAACTCGGCATCGAATATCACGCGATCGGCCGGCGGCATGCGCTGCGCAATGCGCCGGCGCGCGTGGGCGCGCACGGTTCGACGCAACCGGCGGCCGTTGCCGCCGAGCAAGCGTCGGGCCGCTGAGGCCACCGTTAAGGCCACCGCCGAGGAGCCCGCCATGTTCGACAACGTTCTGATCGTGTGCCACGCCAACGTGTGCCGCTCGCCCGCCGCCGAGATGCTGTTCAAGGCGCGCCAGGAGCGTGCGCCGCGCGGACGCGCCGCGCCGATCGCGTTTCATTCGGCGGGCATTCGCGCGGTGACCGGCCACGGCATGGACCCGGTGATGCGACGCCTGCTCGAAGAGCGTGGCGTCGCGGCCGGCCTCCACCACGCGCGGCGCCTCGACCGCTCGCTCGTGCGCGCGGCCGATCTCGTGCTGGTGAGCGAGCGCGCGCAGGTGAACGAGGTCGAAGCGCTCGATCCGGCCGCGCGCGGCAAGGTCTATCCGCTCGGCAAGTGGGAAGCCGATTCGGACGTCACCGATCCGCACGGCGGCGCGGAAGACGAATACAGGGAGAGTCTCGTGCTCATCGAACATCTGGTCATGGGATGGCTGAAGAAAATATGCTGAAGAAACCCCGCATTGAACATTCATTCGCGAGCTTGCGCGCAAAGCTCGCCGCTTCGCTTCTGCTGACGTCTTTTCTGTCGGCCTGCGCAACCGCACCGGGCAACTATCTCGACACGTCGCGGCTCAAGGACAACGATCAGGCGCCGAGCGAAACCTATCCGGTCCATCTGATCGACGGCAACCTGATCATGGCGCAGGCGCAGGCCGTCGCCGAAAAGCCGCAGCCATTGCCGCCGTCGACGCTGTCCGATCCGTCGCAGTACGTCTACCACCTCGCGCCGCAGGACATCCTCGGCATCACCGTGTGGGATCACCCCGAGCTGACCACGCCGCAGGGCAGTACCTTGTCCTCCGGCGGCAACACCACGCAGTCGATCGCGGGCGCGTTGCAGCAGCCGTATACGGCCGCGCTGCCGGGCCAGGCCGATCCGTACGGCCAGACCATCGCCGCCGACGGCACGATCTTTTTCCCGTTCGTCGGCCGCATCCAGGCCGCGGGCAAAACCACGACCGAACTGCGCGATCAGCTCGCCTCCGGCCTCGTGCGCTACATCCGCAATCCGCAGGTCGACGTGCGGGTGCTGTCGTATCGCGGCAAGAAGGTCCAGGTCACCGGCGAAGTGAAGCAGCCGGGACCACTCGCGGTCAGCGACGTGCCGCTCACGCTGGTCGACGCGATCACGCGCTCGGGCGGCACCAACGCGGACGCCGACATCCAGCGCGTGCGCCTCACGCGCAATCACAAGCTCTACGTACTCGACGCCGATCGCATGCTCGATCAGGGCGACACCACGCAGGACGTAATGCTGCAGAACGGCGACGTGGTCAACGTGCCGGACCGCACCGACAGCCGCATCTTCGTGATGGGCGAAGTGAAGACGCCGATCCAGGTGCCGGTCATCCGCGGCCGCATGACGATCGCCGACGCGCTCACGCAGGCGGGCGGCATCCTGAACACCGACGCCAATCCGCGGCAGATCTTCGTGATGCGCGGCATGCGCGAGCATCCGACCACGCCCGAGGTGTTCCGCCTCGACATGACGCAACCGGACTCGATCATGCTGTCCTCGCAGTTCCAGTTGCAGCCGCTGGACGTCGTGTATGTGGGCACCGCCGCGTCGACCACGTTCAACCGCGTGTTGCAGCAGGTGCTGCCGAGCGTGCAGACGCTGTTCTATCTGAAGCAGCTGACGCGCTGAACGTCTGGGCTGAAAGCGCGTCCCGCGCCGCCGGTATCGAGGCGGCGCGGGACGCGGAACGAAAGCAGAAGTACCGCTGAAGCACATGCAGAAGTACCGCTGAAGCCAACGACACGGGATCGAACTGTGAGCAATCAACTCTCTCCACACATGGCTGGTCCGATCAAGACCGAAGAAGAAGACATCGTCCTCGGACAACTGCTGCAGGTGATCCTCGACGACATCTGGTGGCTGCTCGCGATCACCGCGATCATCGTCGCGCTGGCGGTCGCGTACTGCTACCTCGCCAAGCCGATCTATTCGGCCGACGCGCACGTGCGCGTCGAGCAGTCCGACAACACGTCGCAGGCGCTCACCCAAACGCAGACCGGCGCCGCGATCACGTCCGGTTCGACCTCGCTGCCGACCGACGCCGAGATCGAAATCATCAAGAGCCGCGGCGTGGTCGGCCCGGTCGTGCAGCAGCTGAAGCTCAATCTCAGCGTCACGCCGAAGACGATTCCGCTGCTCGGCAACATCGCCGCACGCCTCGCGACGCCGGGCCAGCCCGCGCGGGCGTGGCTCGGGCTGACGTCGTATGCCTGGGGCGGCGAAAACGTCGAGGTCGATTCGATCGACGTGACGCCGTCTCTCGAAGGCGAGAAGCTGATGCTGCGCGTGATCGACGCGCAGCACTACGAACTGCTCGCGCCGAACGGCTCGCTGCTGCTGCGCGGCCAGGTGGGCCAGCAGGCGCAAGGCGGTGGCGTCACGATGCTCGTCAGCACGCTCGTCGCCCGGCCCGGTCAGGAGTTCACCGTCGTGCGATCGAACGATCTCGACGCGATCACCGCGTTCCAGTCGGCGATCACCGTGCAGGAGCAGGGCAAGCAGACCGGCGTGATCCAGATCTCGCTGGAGGACAAGAGCCCCGAGCACGCCGCGCTCGTCGCCAATGCGCTCGCGCAGTCGTATCTGCGCGAGCACGTGTCGAACAAGCAGGCCGACGCGAGCAGGATGCTCGACTTCCTGAAGAGCGAGGAGCCGCGCCTGAAGGCCGACCTCGAACGGGCCGAGGCCGCGCTGACCGCCTATCAACGTCAGTCGGGCTCGATCAACGCGAGCGACGAGGCGAAGGTCTACCTCGAAGGCAGCGTGCAATACGAGCAGCAGATCGCCGCCTTGCGTCTGCAGATGACGCAGCTCGCCGAGCGCTACGGCGACGACCATCCGACGCTCGTCGCCGCGCGTCAGCAGATGGCCGAGCTGGAGGCGCAACGCGCCAAATACGCGGACCGTTTCCGCGATCTGCCGGCCACCGAAGTAAAGGCCGTGCAGCTGCAGCGCGACGCCAAGGTCGCCGAAGACATCTATGTGCTGCTGCTCAATCGCGTGCAGGAGCTGTCGGTGCAGAAGGCCGGCACGGGCGGCAACGTGCATATCGTCGACGCGGCGCTGCGCCCCGGCGCGCCGGTCAAGCCGAAGAAGATGCTGATCATGTCGGCGGCCGTGATTCTCGGCCTGATCGCAGGGACCGGCTTCGTGTTCCTGCGTCGCAATCTGTTCAAGGGCATCGACGACCCCGATCACGTCGAGCGCGCGTTCCATCTGCCGGTGTTCGGTCTCGTGCCGCAAAGCGCCGAGCAGATGCAGCTCGAAAACAGCTACGTGCGCGGCGGCGAACGGCTGCGTCCGGTGCTCGCGAATGCGCGGCCGAAGGACGTGACGATCGAAAGTCTG
This sequence comes from Paraburkholderia sp., assembly GCA_036264535.1. Taxonomy (GTDB): domain Bacteria; phylum Pseudomonadota; class Gammaproteobacteria; order Burkholderiales; family Burkholderiaceae; genus Paraburkholderia. The sequence continues at coordinate 4,847 of DATAQT010000004.1, forward strand.
CGCAGCCTGCGCACCGCGATGCAGTTCACGCTGATGGACGCGCGCAACCGCATCGTGATGCTGACGGGGCCGATGGCCGGCGTCGGCAAGAGCTTCCTCAGCGTGAACCTCGCGATGCTGCTCGCGCATTCGGGCAAGCGCGTGCTGCTGATCGACGGCGATATGCGGCGCGGCGCGCTCGAACGTCAGCTGGGTGGCGTGCCGGATAACGGTCTGTCCGAGCTGCTGAGCGGCCAGATCTCGCTGGAGGACGCGATTCGCGGGTCGAGTATCGAGGGCCTGAGCTTCATCTCGTGCGGCCGCCGTCCGCCGAATCCGTCCGAGCTGCTGATGTCGCCGCGTCTGCCGCAGTACCTCGACGGCCTCGCGAAACGCTACGACGTGATCCTGATCGACACGCCGCCGGTGCTCGCGGTGACCGATGCCTCGATCATCGGCGCCTACGCGGGTGCGACATTCTTCGTGATGCGCTCGGGCATGCACAGCGAGGTCGAGATCGCCGATGCGCTGAAGCGGCTGCGCGCGGCGGGCGTCCACGTGCAGGGCGGCATCTTCAACGGCATGCCGCCGCGCTCGCGCGTCGGCTACGACCGCGGTTATGCGGCGACCCAGGAATACCTGAGCGCGTGACACGAGCGGCGCCTTCCGGCACGAGACGAACAGAGAGGACATCACGATGAAAGTGACGGTACTGGTACCGACTTATCGCCGCCCGGCCGATCTCGCGCGCTGCCTCGCGGCGCTCGAGCGGCAAGCGCGCGCGCCCGACGAAGTGATCGTGGTCGCCCGGGTCGATGACGACGCGACGCATGCGTGCCTGCGCGATCCGTCCACCCGCGGCAGTCTGCCGCTCGTGATCGCGCCGATCGACGTGCCCGGCCAGGTCGCGGCTCTGAATCGTGGGCTCGATGCCGCGAGCGGCGACGTGATCGCAATCACCGACGACGACGCCGCGCCGCGCCGCGACTGGGTCGAGCGCATCGCGGCCGCGTTCGAAGCCGATGCGCGTCTCGGCGCGCTGGGCGGGCGCGACTGGGTGCACGAAAAAGGCCGCGTGCTCGACGGCGAGCGGCCGCTGGTCGGCAAGGTGACCGCGCACGGCAAGATCATCGGCAATCATCATCTGGGCGTGGGTGGCGCGCGCGAGGTCGACATCCTGAAGGGCGCCAACATGAGCTACCGGCGCGACGCGGTGCGCACGATCCGCTTCGACGCGCGTCTGCGCGGCGCGGGCGCGCAGGTGCATAACGACATGGCGTTCAGCCTCGCGGTGAAAAACGCGGGCTGGAAGCTCGTGTACGACCCGCAGGTCGCGGTCGATCATTTCCCGGCCGAACGTTTCGACGACGACAAACGCGACGCGCAGACGATGGCCGCGCTGCGCAACGCCGCGTTCAATTTCCATCTGATCCTGCGCGACCAGTTGCCGCCGCTGCGCCGCGCAACCGCGTGGTGGTGGTGGACGCTGGTCGGCACGCGGCTCTATCCGGGCCTCACGCATGCGGCGCTCGCGCTGCTCTCGAAGCAGGCGCCGGTCCAGCTGTCGCGCTGGCGCGCGGTGCGCGACGGCGCGCACGAAGCGCGTCGCGCGTCGTCGTGACGCGTATGAGCCACGAGGCCTCTTTCCACCCGCAGAGCGGAGTGTCTGCATGAGTACGAAGGTTCATGTTCATCTGTTTTACGGCGCCGATCCGCGCTTTTATCGCCAGGGCGATGACATCGGCTGCCTGTACGGCTATCACCATGCGCAGTCCGAAGCATTCACGCTGACCTATTCGCGCGACGCGCGCGAAAGCCGGCCCGTGCGGCTCGTGCGTCGTGCGATGAAGGCGGTGCTCGGCTTCGATTTCATCCATACGTGGCGCAATCGGGCGGAGATGCTGCGCTCGGACGTGATTTGGACGCATACCGAGCAGGAGTGGCTGTCCGCCGCGCTGATGCTACTGCTGTGCGGCCGCAAGGCGGGGCGAGGCGCGTCGCCGCTGCTGCTCGCGCAAAGCGTGTGGCTGTTCGACAAGTGGCCGTCGTACGGGATGGCACGCAGTTGGCTGTATCGCAAGCTGATGACGCGCGCGGATCGGCTGACCACGCTCGCGAGCGAGAACGCCGGGCTGTGCCAGGACTATTTTCATCGCGAGGCGACGCCGCTGCTGTACGGCCTGAACACGCGCGACTTCCCGGTCAACTCGCCCGCGCACTGGACGCCACACACGCCGCTGCGCATCGCGGCGATCGGCAACGATCGCGACCGCGACTGGGAGACGCTGATCAAAGCGTTCGGCAACGATCCGCGCTATACGGTGAAGCTCGCGACGCGGCGGCGCATCCCCGCGTCGCTGCGTGCGTCGAATGTCGAGATCGCGTTGTTCTCGGGCATCAGGAAGCAGCACGAGCTGTACGACTGGGCCGACGTGATCGTCGTGCCGCTGCGGCCCAACTCGCACGCGTCGGGCATCACCGTGATGCTGGAAGCGGCGGCGCTCGGCAAGCCGATGGTCGCGACCGACGTCGGTGCGCTGCGGGATTATTTTCCCGCCGACGAAGCCGCCTACGTGCCGCCGTTCGATCCGCAGGCGCTGCGCGATGCGGTCGACCGGCTCGCCGCCGAGCCGCGCGAGGCGCTGCGCCAGGCGCAGGCGGCGGCGGCTGGTCTGCTCGCGCGCGATCTGACCACCGAGCACTATGCGATGCAGCACGTGCGGATCACGCGCGAGATGCTCAGCGCGCGCGGGCCGGCGGGCGCGCACGCCGCCGCGGCCCCGCACAAGCAACCCGCCGCAGCCGCGCGCGAATCACGCGGAGGCCTGTAAGCCATGGCGACGATTCCGCGCGCGAGCCCGCTGCCGTCGAACGGCGCAGCCAACCCCGGCCCCGTGCAAAGCGCCGCGAGCGGACCGCTGTCCGGCGGCCCGCAGGAATGGCTGCCACCGCTGTTGCTGTGGCTGATCACCGCGGTGCTGATCGTCGCCCATCAGGGCACGGTGCTCACGCTCGCGTTTCCGGTGCTCGCGATCCTGACGGGCCTGTGGCTCTACTTCAAGAGCCCGGCGCGCTATATCGGCTTCATGTGGTGGCTGTGGTTCCTGAGCCCCGAAGTGCGGCGCCTCGCCGACTGGTCGAAGGGCGCGTTCACGCCGACGAGCCTGATCCAGGTCGCGCCGCTCGCGGTCACCATGATCAGCGGACTGTCGCTGCTGCGTTACTACCGGCTGCTCGCGCAGCGCCGCGGTCTGCCCGTGTTGCTGATCCTGCTCGGCCTCATCTACGCGTTCCTGATCGGCGTGATGTCGAGCGGTCCGCTCGCGGCCACCTACGACCTCGCGAACTGGCTCTATCCGATCCTGATCGGCTTTCACATCATGGCGCACACGCGCCAGTATCCACGGTACCGCGAGACGATCATCAACACGTTCATCTGGGGCATGCTGGTGATGGGCGGCTACGGCCTGATCCAGTTTTTCATCATGCCGCCGTGGGACGCGCTGTGGATGCTCGGCTCGCAGATGAACTCGCAGGGCGACCCGGTGCCGATGGGTGTGCGCGTGTTCAGCACGATGAATTCGTCGGGACCTTTCGCTTTCGCGATGATGGGCGCGATGGTGTTCGTGATGGCCGCGCAGCATCGCGTTCGCTGGATCGCGGCGACGCTCGGCTTCTTCTCGTTCGCGCTGAGCCTCGTGCGCTCGACGTGGGGCGGCTGGATCATCGCGCTGCTGATCCAGCTCGTCAAGTCGAACAACAAGGTGCGGGTGCGCATCGTCGCGAGCGCGCTGCTGCTCGCCGGCTTCTGCGTGCCGCTGCTTGCGGTCGGTCCGGTGGCCGAACGGATGCAGGCGCGGCTCGACACGATCGTCAATCTGCACGACGACCAGAGCTATGCGGCGCGTAACGAGTTCTACGCGAGCTTCGCGAAGACCGCGTTTACCGACGTCTCCGGCGAAGGCATGGGCGCGACCGGCACCTCGACCAAGCTTTCCAACGACGGCGGCCAGCTCGGCCAGTACGGCAACTTCGACAGCGGCGTGATGAACATTCCGTTCGTGCTCGGCTGGCCCGGCACGTTGCTGTACATGTCCGGCATCGTCTGGCTGCTGACGCGCGCGGTGCTCGCATCGTTCAGGCTGCGCGACGACAAGTTCGTCTCCGCGTGCCTGAGCCTGTGTCTCGCCACCTTCGCGATGCTCGTGTTTACGAACTCGCTGGTCGGCACCGGCGGCCTGCTGCTCTTCATGAGCGCTTTTTCGATTCTTTCCGCGGTCCACTACGAAAAAATGAACCGCGCACGCACGCTATTTTTCCAGGGAGGCACGCATTGAGAGTCGCCATTGTCACGCACGTAGTGCGCCATAACGACGGCCAGGGGCGCGTCAACCACGAGATCGCACGCGCGGCGCTCGATGAGAACATCCGCGTGACGCTGGTCGCCTCGCACGTGGCGCCCGAGTTGCTCGCGCATCCGAACGTGCGCTGGGCGCCGGTGAAGATCGGCCGCTGGTGGCCGACCAATCTGCTGCGCCAGCAGGTCTTCGCGCTCAAGAGCGCGCTGTGGCTGCGCGCGCATCGCCGCGACTACGACGTGCTGCACGTGAACGGCTTCATCACGTGGATGCGCGCCGACGTCAATACCTCGCATTTCGTGCATAGCGGCTGGTTCGCGAGCAAGTACTATCCGTTCGGCCTCACGAAGGGCGTGTGGTCCGCCTATCAGTCGGTCTACACGCGCTGCAACGCGTTGCTCGAGCGCTGGGCGTACCGGCGCTCGAAGGTGATCACCGCGGTGTCGCAGAAGGTCGCCGACGAAATCCGCGCGATCGGCCTCACGTCGCGCAACCGCGTGGACGTGATCTACAACGGCGTCGACATCCAGGGCTTCGCCGCGGCGAGCGGCGATCGCGAGAAGTTCGGCTTGCCCGCCGATGCGTTCCTGCTGCTGTTCGTCGGCGATCTGCGCACGCCGCGCAAGAATCTCGGCACCGTGCTCGCCGCCCTGAAACATCTGCCCGAACACGTGCAGATCGCGGTGGCCGGCTTTCTGCCCGGCAGCCCGTATCCGGACGAGGCGAAGGCGCTCGGTATCGCGCATCGCGTGCATTTCCTCGGACTCGTCAGGGAGATGCCGGTGCTCATGCATTCGGTCGACGCGTTCGTGTTTCCGTCGCGCTACGAAGCGATGAGCCTGTCGCTGCTCGAAGCGATGGCGGCGGGGCTGCCCGTCGTGACAGCGCGCACCGCGGGTGGCGCCGAGATCATCACACCCGAGTGCGGCATCGTGCTCGACGATCCCGACGACCCGCAGACGCTCGCGCGAGCGATCGCCCAACTCGCCGGCGACGACCCTGCGCGCCGCGCGATGGGCGCAGCCGCGAGCGAGCTCGCGACCGGCTTCGGCTGGGCGCGCATGGCCGCGCAATATATCGCGCTATACCGGCAACTGGCCGGGCAGCAGGAAAACCGCCGCCGCAGCCAGACGGAAGCGACGGTCGTCGCGCAGAACGATGCGCTCACGCTGAACCATCTCGCCGGACAAAACAGCGTGGAATGACGGCGCCGAGCGCGCAATCCACGCATCGATATCACTACACCGCAAAAGCAACACACAGGGGCACACCATCATGACGACTGGCTCAATCAAATCACTGCAGATCGGGATGCACTGGTTTCCCGAACGCGCGGGCGGCCTCGACCGCATGTACTACTCGCTGGTCGGCGCGCTGCCGGGCGCAGGCGTCGCGGTGCGCGGCGTGGTCGCCGGTTCGCCGAAAGTCGCGGCCGATACCAACGGCGCGATCAACGGCTTCGGCTCCGCCGCGCAATCGCTGCCGATGCGGCTGATGGCGGCACGCCGCGCGCTGCGTCACGAAATCCGCACGTCGCGGCCCGACGTGATTTCGTCGCACTTCGCGCTCTATACGTTTCCGGGTCTCGACGTGACGCGCGGGATTCCGCAGGTGTCGCATTTTCAGGGGCCGTGGGCCGACGAGAGCCACGTGGAAGGGGCCGATTCGCTCGGCCAGCGCGCCAAGCGTTTTCTGGAGCAGTCGGTGTATGCGCGATCCTCGCGGCTGATCGTGCTGTCCGACGCGTTCGGCAAGATCCTCACGTCGCGCTATGGCATCTCGCCCGAACGCGTGCGGGTGGTGCCGGGCTGCGTCGATGTCGAGCAATTCAATTTGCCGATCACGCAGGCCGAGGCGCGTCTGCGCCTGCAATTGCCGCAGGATCGGCCGATCGTGCTGGCGGTGCGGCGACTCGTGCGGCGCATGGGTCTGGAAGACCTGATCGACGCGGTGAAGCTGCTCAAACGCAGCGCGCCCGACGTGCTACTGCTGATCGCGGGCAAAGGGCGGCTCGAAAGCGAGCTGCAGGCGCGCATCGACGACGCGGGGCTCGAGCACAACGTGAAGCTGCTCGGCTTCGTGCCGGATCAGCATCTGGCGGCGCTGTATCGCGCGGCCAATATCAGTGTCGTGCCGACCGTCGCGCTGGAAGGCTTCGGGCTCATCACGGTCGAATCGCTCGCGTCGGGCACGCCGGTGCTGGTGACGCCGGTCGGTGGATTGCCGGAGGCGGTGGCTGGATTGTCGCCGGATCTGGTGCTGCCGGAAACCGGCGCGCAGGCGATCGCCGCGGGTCTCGCCGGTGCGCTGAACGGCACGCTGAAGCTGCCCGATGCGGATGCGTGCCGCCACTATGCGCGCGAGCACTTCGATAATGCGGTGATCGCGAAGCGGGTCGCCGCGGTCTATGCCGAGGCGATTGCGGGGGACGCGCTGCATTGAAGCGGAGCGGCAGCGATTCGATCGAATCAGAAAAAGTGGCGGGGCACGAAGCGTTGCAATCGGGGCTCGCATTCATGCGGCCGCGGGTCCGCGAAAAAAGTTCTTCGCGGATTTCCGGAGAGACCGCTTGCGGACAGGCTGTAGTCGGCCAGTTCCCGTCATTGCTCTACCTGAG
>DATAQT010000037.1:0-2351 GCA_036264535.1 Paraburkholderia sp.
CATGGTGCCGGACACGCCTGACGTCGCCAACGTGCTGTTCGCCGACGACGGCGTCGCCGCTGGCCTGACCCAAGGCAAGCTCGTGATCGACATGAGCTCGATCTCGCCGCTCGACACGCAGGCGTTCGCGAAGAAGATCAACGCGCTCGGCGTCGACTATCTCGACGCCCCGGTGTCCGGCGGCGAAATCGGCGCGCGCGAAGCGTCGCTGACGATCATGGTCGGCGGTCCGGAAAAAGCCTTTGCGCTGGCCAGGCCGCTGTTCGAGCTGATGGGCAGGAACGTCTCGCTGATCGGCGAGAACGGCGCGGGTCAGACCTGCAAGGTCGCGAACCAGATCATCGTCGCACTGAATATCGAAGCGGTCGCCGAGGCGCTGCTGTTCGCGTCGCGCTCGGGCGCCGATCCGGAGCGCGTGCGCCGCGCCTTGATGGGCGGTTTCGCATCGTCGCGGATTCTCGAAGTGCATGGCGAGCGCATGACCAAGCGCACGTTCAATCCGGGCTTTCGCATCGAGCTGCATCAGAAGGACCTGAATCTCGCGCTCGATGGCGCGCGCAAGCTCGGCATCGCGCTGCCGCATACGGCGAGCGCGCAGCAGCTGTTCAGCGTATGCGTGGCGAACGGCGGCAAGGCGTGGGATCACTCGGCGATGGTGCGCGCGCTCGAGATCATGGCGAATCATGAAGTCGCGCAGACGCCGGATAGCAAGGAAGCGAAGGCGGCCTGAAGTCTTTGTGGCGCCTCTTTGGTTCAGCTTACCGTTGATTGCGTCGATTGCCGCTTCGGTATCGCGGACATCACGGTGAGCACAGGTGGGGCGCCCGTTCGTCGCCTGGCAACTCAGGTTGCTGGCGCGGCGCAACGGGCAAATCGTGCCGCTCTGGGCTGAGAGCGGCAAGTGGGGTCCGCAGCGGCACCCGGCGGCGACGGGGAAGCCTTGGTCGGTCAGACGTCGTCGTCGGGTGTCCGGCTGTCGGATTCGTCAATCAATACGTATCGAATACCTGCTGCAACGCGGACGGCGCCGTATGGCCCGCCGCCAGCGCCAGCATCAACAGCACGCGCGCCTTGTACGGGTTCAGCGAACCCGCGCTGACGAAGCCGAGCGCGTCGTCGGCAGCCGCGCCGTTGCGCATCACATGCCCCGAGCCGACACGCGACGAGCGCACCACCGCGATGCCGCGCGACGCCGCCTCGGCGAGCGCCTGCTGCAACGCCTGATGAATCGAGCCATTGCCCGTTCCCGCGACGACGATGCCACGCACGCCCGCGGCGACGAGCGCATCGATGGCAATGCGCGACACGCCCGCATAGCTCGCGACGATCTCCACGTGCGGCCACGCCGCGTCAATCACGAATTCGCTCGCGAGCGTATGCGCGCGCACCACGCCGCGTTGAAACTCGACACGGCCGTCCTGCACCCAACCGAGCGCACCGATCTCCGGCGACTGGAACGCATCGACCGCATAGGTGCTCGTCTTCACGACGTCGCGCGCGCTATGAATGCGGTTGTTGAACGCGACCAGCACGCCCTGCCCGCGCGCAGCCCCATGCGCCGCCACCGTCACCGCATTCAGCAGATTCAACGGACCATCGGCCGATAGCGCCGACGCCGGCCGCATCGCCGCGGTCAACACGACCGGCTTGTCCGACTTGACAGTCAGATGCAGCAGATAGGCGGTTTCTTCGAGCGTGTCGGTGCCGTGCGTGACGACCACGCCGTCGATGTCATCGCTCGCGAGCAGCACGTTGATGCGTTGCGCGAGCGCGGTCCACAACGGCATCGCCATGTCCTTGCTGTCGACGCTGGCGATCTGCTCCGGCGCGATGCGCGCAACCGTGGACAACGCCGGCACCGCCGCGAGCAACTGATCGACGGCGACGACGCCCGCCTGGTAGCCGGACGTGTTGGCGGCATCCGGTGCCGAACCGGCGATCGTGCCGCCGGTCGCGAGCACGGCGATGCGCGGCAGCGTCGGCGCGGCGCGATAGCCCGGAGGAATCGGGAGAGAGGGAGAAGTCGAGATATTCATGGCGACGATTGTAAGCGATGCGCTACGCGCCGCCATGCGTGGAGAATCGGGCGCAGGTTCGCCCCACATGTGCGTGCGCGACATACGAGCTGGCCTGAATCCCGTGCTGCGCCCAGTTGTAAATCAGCACAAGTATTGACGACGGACATCGCTGAACTTTTGATACTTGATGAAACACATGGGGCGCCCCTTTCTACTCGTCCTGTCCGGATTTCTCAGTGCCGCAGTGTCCAAATACTCGCGGGCGACGATTCGGACCAGCCCTATTTTCGCCCCATCTCAAAAATATAAACTGAACCCAGTCAAGAGATTTAC
>DATAQT010000084.1:0-6428 GCA_036264535.1 Paraburkholderia sp.
GTCCCTCGATAAGCCTTCCAGATGTCGCTAATCTAATCGCATTGGAGGCGTTCGACGAGAGCGCGTTTACACCGAATCGGCAGAAGATTCGTGGGACCGGCGGCCGCCGCAACGTTGGCCACCGGAATGCCGGCCACCGGAATGCCGGCCACCGGATCGCCGGCCACCGGATCGCCGGCCGCCGGATCGCCGGCCGCCGGATCGCCGGCCGTTCAGATCACGCGAAAGCCGTGCGTGCCGTCGCGCGCGAGTTGCGCGACGAGCCCATGTTCCCACTCCAGATACGCGCTCATCGCTTCGCGTGCGTTCTCGGTGCCTTCATACGGCCGCTGATAATGGTCGATGCGCGGCGACGCCATCCGCGCGCCGCCCGACTCCACGGGCAAGTCCGCGTCGATCCACGCAATCGTGCCGCCGCGCAATATCTGCACTGGCCGCCCGCTCGCCGCGGCGAGCTCTGGCGCGACGAAGCGCGCGAGCATGCCGCTGCCGCACGTGAGCACATAGCGCTTCGCGTCGGGCAGCGTGCGCAGCGCGTCGGCGAGCTGGCTGCGAATCACGAACCACGCGCCCGGAATGTGCCGTTTCAGATAGTCGGTGCTGCTCGTGAAGTCGAGCACCACGGTCCCCGGCGACTGCAGCAGCGCGGCGAGCTCGGCCGGCGCGATGTCGTCGGCGTCGGGTGGCGCGGCCGCATTCTGCGCGGGCGGCGCCATCCCCTTCTCGGTGAAATCGGCGGCCGTCAGGCCATCGACCACATACACCTCGACGTTCATCTGCGCGAGCCACGACGCTGTCATGTTCGCGCGCACGCCGTCGTTGTCCGCGAGGATCACGCGCGCGCCGCGCACCGGCACGAACAGATCGGTCTCCTGCACGAGCTGGCCGCCAGGCGCGCTGCGAAAACCGGGCACGTGGCCCGCCTCGTATTCCTCGGGCGTGCGCACGTCGAAGCGATACACGGTGCGTACCGCTTCGTTGGCCCAGCGACGCGCTTCGTCGCGCGAGGTGCGGCGCACGCGCGCGCGATCGGCGACCGCGCGCGCGCCATCGGCGGCGGCGAGACGGGAGACGTCGTCGACCGCGCCTTCGACGCGCCGCGTGCTGCCATGCCCAAGCGGCTGACCGGCGAGCGTCCAGCCCATCGTGCCGTTGCGCAGCGCGGCGACCGGATTCGGCACGCCCGCGTTGATCAGCGACTGCGCGCCGATGATGCTGCGCGTGCGCCCCGCGCAATTGACGATGATGCGCGTGGCGGGATCCGGCGCGAGTTGCCGCGCACGCAGCACCAGCTCCGCGCCCGGCACGCTGATGCTGCCGGGGATGTTCATGGTCTGAAACTCGTCGAAGCGGCGCGCGTCGAGCACCACGACGTCGGCCTCCTGATCGATCAGCGCCTGCACCTGCTGCGCGGACAGCGAGGGCGTATGGCGCACGCTGTCGACCAGTTCGCCAAACGCCTTGCTCGGCACGTTGACGTCGCTGAACAGCTCGCCGCCCGCTTCGCGCCAGCCTTGCAGGCCCCCTTCGAGCAATGCGACGTTGTCATAGCCGAGCGCGACGAGGCGCTCGGCCGCGCGTCTCGCCAAGCCCTCGCCCGCATCGAACACGACGATCGGCACCGCCGGGCGCGGCAGCCGTGGCGGCGCCTCGATCTCGAGCCGCGAGAGCGGCAGATTGGCGGCGAACAACGGATGACCGCGCGCGTGGGGATCTTCCTCACGCACGTCGATCAGCGCGATCTCCTCGCGGTCGAGCAAGGCGTGGCACACGTCCTGGAATGACCGGGTACGAAACTCTTTGACGACATTCATGGGATCGGGAACTCCTTCGCAAGATGCCAGATTTCCGGCGACGGCTCGCGTCACCGCATCGATACTTCCACCGTACACTCGAATGCCGATCGGCGCACGGTCACTCGCAGGATTGCTTAGACGCGCTCACCGCGAATGCGAAGCAGCGCCGCGCGAACGCGCTACGCAAGCGCAATTTCCGCGCCACGCATCACGGCTCGCCTGGCTTGCTACCGCTTGCAAACCCTTCGATCGACATGGACATCGCCGCGCCGCCAGCAGAAAAACCGCCGCTTTGCCACAATGCCCCATCGCGCCAAAGCGCCGCCCACGCAATCAACACACAATGATCCCCTTCTCGGTCCTCGATCTCTCGCCGGTCACCGCGGGCGCCACGCCGGCGGACGCGTTCAGGAACACGCTGGCGCTCGCACAGTACGCGGAAAAGCTCAACTACAAACGCTACTGGCTTGCCGAGCATCACAACATGCCCGGCATCGCGAGCGCGGCGACCTCGGTCGTGATCGGCTACGTGGCCGGCGGCACGAAGACGATTCGCGTCGGCTCCGGCGGCATCATGCTGCCGAACCATGCGCCGCTCGTGATCGCCGAACAGTTCGGCACGCTCGCGTCGCTGTATCCGGGACGGATCGATCTCGGCCTCGGCCGCGCGCCCGGCACCGACCAGACCACCGCCCGCGCACTGCGCCGCGATCTGCAGGCGAGCGCCGAAACTTTTCCTGACGACGTCGTCGAATTGCAGCGTTACTTCGCCGAGCCGGTCGCGGGCCAGCACATTCGCGCGGTGCCGGGCGCGGGCCTGCAGGTGCCGCTGTGGCTGCTCGGCTCTTCACTGTATAGCGCGCAACTGGCTGCCGCGCTCGGGCTGCCGTTCGCGTTCGCGTCGCACTTCGCGCCCGATTACATGATGACCGCGCTGCAGGTGTATCGCTCGCAGTTCCGGCCGTCCGCGACATTGGAAAAGCCCTACGCGATGGTCGGCGTCAATCTGTTCGCCGCCGACACCAACGACGAAGCCGCGCGTCTGTTCACGTCGCTGCAGCAGCAGTTCATCAATCTGCGGCGTGGTACGCCAGGAAAATTACAGCCGCCGGTCGAGCGGCTCGACGCATCGGAGATGGAACTGAACAACGTCGCACGTGCGCTCGCCTGCACGGTGCTCGGCGATCGGGACGCAATCCGCGAAGGTCTGCAATCGATCATCGAGCAGACCGGCGCGAACGAGTTGATGCTGACCGCGCAGATTTACGATCACGAGGCGCGGCTGCGCTCGTTCGAGATCGGCGCGCAGGTGCGCGATGAATTGATCGCGGGCACATAAGCGGTTCGTCGGCACCGCCGCCGGTCCCACCAGCAGCGCCTCGAGCGCCGCAATGCGTCGACGGGACGTCGCAAGCAGCAATTCAGTCAGACGGTTAAACTTCGCGGTGCCATTGTGAACGCTCGAACACGCAGAACCTGATGCGTAAGTAGCTGGGCTGCGCCTGTCGTGCGGCGGCTGTATTGAAACGAGCGAATAGTCGAGGAAATCTGTCATGCTCAATACGCAAACCGCCCATATTCTTTCCCGCTATAAGACGTGGGCCGACAACCTGCTATTCGACGCCACTGGTGCCTTGCCGCCTGATGAAATCATCAAAACCCGGCGGACGTTATTCAAAACAATGATCGGTACGCTGAACCACAACTATGTGGTCGATTTGATCTGGAAGGCTCATCTCGAACGCAAGGAACATGGCTTCACGGCACGCAACGTCATCGTGCACGCGGACCTGGGCGACTTGCGTCGCGCTCAACAGGGTGTGAATGCGTGGTTCGAACGTTGGGCCGATGACCAGACCGATGCATCGCTGGCTGAAGAACTGTCGTTCGCCTTCATTTCCGGCGAGCGTTCGACGATGTCACGCGGTGCAATGTTCATGCATCTCGTGAACCACGCTTCGTATCATCGCGGGTGGGTCTGCGAAATGTTCTTCGAAGTCCCTGCCAGGCCGCCCACGACAGATCTGCCTGTGTTTCTCGCGGCCCACCCGGAGTCTGGTTTTACGCGCGCTTCGCACGAGCAGGCGAAAGCGTAACCTTCAAGTCACCGACGATCGCAACGCACGCCTGCCGATTGTCGATATTCCAGGGTTTGATGCCGAGTGGTCGCTCCTGGCCGGACTATGCCTTTGCTCGCGCAGACGGATTTCAGCTCTTTTTGGATGTTTTCGGCACAAATGGCGTGGGTATGTGCTGAACCTTCTCGCTTCCGCACTTCGGACACGGCGGATGAGCAGCTTGATGCTCAGAAAGATGTTCGGCGTGTTCGAACATCTCACCACACTTTTCACACCTGTACCGGTAAGTCGGCATGGCATTCCTCCAAGGAGAATCCTGCACGTGGTGCTGGCCAGATACCGTCTGCGACGCCAGCAATAACCCATTCTAGTGCAGGAAAGTGCTGGAAACGCCGGCATACGCGTAGGCCGGAGCACCATATCGCATGGCGCCTGCTAATTTGCCAGTCATCTTTCACTGAGCGCGTAGGAGCTAACTCCTCGTCAGTGTCTCGTAACGTCGACGGTCACGATTTCGTATCCAGGGTCGGCGTGCTCCTTGGCGACTTTGGCCGCTTCCTCATATGAGAGAAAGGAAGTGGCTTCTTTAATCTCTGGCGCCATGCCGATATCGCCGTCCTCTGCGGTGCAGAGGAACTTCTCGCCGGTCTTCACGACGTAGACGGTCGTCATGTCTCATCCCTCCATGGCTTGCAGGGGAACTTCCAGTCTAGCAGGCAGGAAGAGCTGCGCACGGTTCGTTGAGTCGTTTCCGTAACGTCCTCGCGGGAGGCGTTCTGCTCTCCGATTCTCTGTGCGTCGTAGCGTGATTCTGTTCGGAACCCGGCAGTCAGATTGATGCGCTGTCGTTCTTGCGACGCACGCGGTTGCGTCATCGGTCATCTGCCGCCAGTTCTTCCCGATCCGACACTTCAGGTCCGTCATTGTCGCAATCTTCAACCGTTCAGCCGCCACGTGAATTGGCGTGTGTCGACGCGGCATGAAACGTGCGGCTCCACCCCATGTCGTTGCTTATTGCATTCATTCGCACCATGTGAGGCCGACATGCAGATGATCGACATCATGCGCATCGCTGATCAGACCGCCGATCGCTATTTCAACCGCGTCGTCGCCGAAAGCGGCGATCAGGTCGTCCGCATGAGCGTGATGACCGAGCCGTTCGCATGGCATCGACACCCCGACGCGGATGAAGTATTTATCGGTCTCGACGGTACGCTGCTGCTTGAAGCGCTCGAAGGCGACGCGGTCACGCAGTTGCGCCTCGCGCGCGGACAGATCGCGGTCGTACCGCGCGGCACGATTCACCGCACGCGTCCCGAGAGCGCACGCTCTGTCAATCTGACAGTGGAACGCGCGGACGCGGCGACCGAGTGGTGCGAGGGGCCGGTCGCCGCTTCGAGAGGCGATGCAACTGGCGTTTGAGGCGCAATGACTGCCGCCCGATGCGGCCGGCCGTGGTCGACCCACAGCAGTCGACCGGATTTCTCCCAAGCAGCCGTTCGAACCGCGACCAACGATCTGGATCGGTCCCGATCCGCGAGTCCTGCAGCATCGGCGCTTCAACGGGCACTGCCAGCAACATTAGCTATCTGCAACAGCAACGGCACCGGGTGACGGATAATAGCGGCTACATCAGGCTACGTCGGTTTGAGCACCATTTTAGGATTCACCCATGGAAATTAAAGTCAACTTCCTCGACAAGCTACGTCTGGAAGCCAAATTCGATGACTTCACGGTAGTGGCCGACCAGCCTGTTCGTTATAAAGGCGACGGCTCGGCGCCCGGTCCCTTCGATTATTTTCTGGCTTCATCGGCCTTGTGCGCAGCTTACTTTGTGAAGTTGTACTGCGTAAATCGCAATATTCCCACCGAAAATATCCGCCTGTCGCAAAACAATATTGTTGATCCGGAAAATCGTTATCAACAGATTTTCAAAATTCAGGTTGAGTTGCCGCCGGATATTTCGGAAGCAGACCGCCGGGGTATTTTGCGCTTTATCGACCGTTGTACGGTGAAAAAAGTGGTGCAAGCCGGACCCGAGTTTGTCATTGAAGAGGTAGAAAACCTCGATGCCGATGCCCAGTCGTTGCTGACGTTGAAGCCGGCTGCTGACACCAGCACCTATATTACGGGCAAGGATCTGCCGTTGGAGCAAACCATCGCCAATATGTCGGCCATTTTGGCGGGCCTGGGCATGAAGATTGAAATTGCTTCGTGGCGCAATATCGTTCCAAATGTGTGGTCGCTGCATATCCGCGACGCGCACTCGCCGATGTGTTTTACCAATGGCAAGGGATCGACCAAAGAAAGCGCGTTGGCGTCGGCGTTGGGAGAGTTTATCGAACGCCTGAACTGCAATCATTTTTATGGTGGTTCGTTTTGGGGCGAAGACATCGCCAATGCGGCGTTTGTACATTACCCGAACGAGCGCTGGTTTAAGCCTGGC
This sequence comes from Paraburkholderia sp., assembly GCA_036264535.1. Lineage (GTDB taxonomy): Bacteria > Pseudomonadota > Gammaproteobacteria > Burkholderiales > Burkholderiaceae > Paraburkholderia. The sequence goes on from DATAQT010000084.1 coordinate 6,321, forward strand.
CGCAAGGATGCGCTGCCGGCTGAAATTCTGGATGAGTATTGCCGGGAAATTTATAATCCCGATGGCGAGTTGCGTGGCTCGCATCTGTACGACACCAACTCCGGCAAT
>DATAQT010000100.1:0-2060 GCA_036264535.1 Paraburkholderia sp.
CTGTCCGCCTCGCGGATCGCGATGATGTTCACATACGGACCCTTCGGGTCTTCGATCGCGATGGCATCCTGCTTCGGCTTCAGGCCCGCTTCCATCGCGAAGTTGGTGTTGATCGCGGCGGCGTCGACGTCGCCGAGCGAACGCGGAATCTGCGCCGCGTCGAGCTCGACGATCTTCAGCTTTCTCGGATTGTCGACGATATCGAGTAGCGTCGCCTTCAACCCCGCATCAGCGCGCAACTTCAGCAAGCCCTGCTTCTGCAGCAGCAGCAGCGCGCGGCCGCCGTTGGTCGGGTCGTTGGGCACCGCGATCTTCGCGCCCGGCTGCAGTTCGGCGAGCGTCTTCACCTTCTTCGAATAGATGCCCATCGGGTACGTGACCGTATCGGCGATACGGATCAGCTTGTAGCCGCGATCCTTCACCTGCGCCTGCAAATACGGGTCGTGCTGGTAGCTGTTCGCGTCCAGATCGCCGCTTGCGAGCGCCGCGTTCGGCTGCACGTAATCGGAGAATTCGACGATCTTGATGTCGAGGCCGTTCTTCGCGCCGACCGTCTTCACGACGTCCATGATCTGCGCGTGCGGGCCGCCGGTGACGCCGACCTTGATCGTGTCTTCGGCATGCGCCGCGGCGGTGGCGAAGAGCGTTGCCGCGCCGAGCGCGGCGGCCAGCTTGAGAATGAAGCGACGTTGCATGATGGACCTTTTCCGAATCTCTATTGGCGGGCTTCCGATCACCCTTGTTTATTTGTGGCTCAAACGACGCACGAGCCAATCTCCAAACGACTGCACCAGTTGCACGAACACGATGAGGATCAGCACGACCGCGAGCATCACTTCCGGCAGAAAGCGCTGATAGCCGTAGCGGATGCCGAGGTCGCCAAGTCCGCCGCCGCCGATCGCGCCGGCCATCGCCGAGTAGCCGACCAGCGACACGAACGTGATCGTCAAACCGGCGATCACGCCCGGCAGCGATTCCGGCAGCAGCACCTTGAAGACGATCTGGCTGGTGGTCGCGCCCATCGCCTGTGCGGCTTCGATGAGCCCGCGATCGACCTCGCGCAGCGCCGTCTCGACCAGACGCGCGATGAACGGCGCGGCGGCGATCGTCAGCGGCACGATCGCGGCCGCGGTGCCGATCGACGAACCGACGACGAGCCGCGTAAACGGAATCACCGCAACGAGCAGGATGATGAACGGCGTCGAGCGCACCGCATTGACGATCACGCCCATCACGCGATTCACCGCGACGTTTTCGAGCACGCCCTGGCGGTCGGTCAGATACAGCAGTACGCCGAGCGGCACGCCAACCGCAGCGCCAATCAATCCGGAGATGCCCACCATGATGAGCGTCTCCCAGAACGACTGGACGAACATATCGAACATTTCACTCAACATGCGAGAGCTCCTCCACTACGACACCCTGCTCGCGCAGAAACGTGATCGCCTGCGCGACCTGCGCCGGGTCGCCGCCCGCGAGCACCGCGAGCGAGCCGAACGCCTGGCCCTGGATTTCGTCGATCTGGCCGTGCAGTATGTTGAAGTCGAGCTCGTAGCGGCGAATCGTCTCCGACAGGATCGGCTGATCGACGCCCGAACCCGTGAACGCGAGGCGCAACAAGTGACCGCTACCGGCCTTCAGCCTCTGCGCGACGCGTGCCTTCATGGCGGGCGGCAATTCCTGCGCGATCACGTCGCCGATCAGCGCGCGCGTCACTTCATGGCGCGGCTGCAGGAACACGTCGATCACGTTGCCCTCTTCGACGACACGGCCCGCGTCTAGCACCGCGACGCGATCGCAGACCTGCTTGATCACATCCATCTGATGCGTGATCAGCACGATCGTCAGGTTCAGTTCGCGGTTGATGCGCTTGAGCAGATCGAGGATCGCGCGCGTGGTTTCGGGGTCGAGCGCGGAGGTCGCCTCGTCCGAGAGCAGCACCTTCGGCTTGCTCGCGAGCGCGCGCGCGATGCCGACGCGCTGCTTCTGGCCACCGCTGATCTGCGCCGGATAACGGTCCTTCTGCGCCGACAGCCCGACGAGGTCGAGCAACGGCAGCA
>DATAQT010000089.1:0-3287 GCA_036264535.1 Paraburkholderia sp.
TCGCTCATTCCGGACCCACACCATGACACTACGCATTGGCCGCCGCGCATACGCGGAGATGTTCGGCCCCACCACCGGCGACCGCGTGCGCCTCGCCGACACCGAACTGCTGATCGAGATCGAGCGCGACTTCACGACCTACGGCGAAGAGGTCAAGTTCGGCGGCGGCAAGGTGATTCGCGACGGCATGGGCCAGTCGCAACGCGTGCACGCCGAGGTCGTCGATACCGTCGTGACGAACGCGGTGATCCTCGATCACTGGGGCATCGTGAAGGCCGACATCGGCATCAAGGACGGCCGCATCGCCGCAATCGGCAAGGCCGGCAATCCCGACATCCAGCCGAACGTGACGATCGCAATTGGAGCCGCGACCGAAGTGATCGCGGGTGAAGGGCTGATCGTGACCGCAGGCGGCATCGATACGCACATCCACTTCATCAGCCCGCAGCAGATCGAGGAGGCGCTCGCGAGCGGCGTGACGACGATGCTCGGCGGCGGCACCGGCCCCGCGACCGGCACCAATGCGACGACCTGCACGCCGGGGCCGTGGCATCTCGAACGCATGCTGCAAGCGGCCGATGGTTATCCGATGAACCTCGGCTTTCTCGGCAAGGGCAACGTGAGCCAGCCGGCACCGCTCACCGAGCAGATCGCCGCGGGCGCGATGGGTTTGAAGCTGCACGAAGACTGGGGCACCACGCCCGCGGCGATCGACAACTGCCTTTCTGTCGCCGACGATACCGACACGCAGGTCGCGATCCATACCGATACGCTCAACGAAGCGGGCTTCGTCGAAACGACGGTGGCCGCGTTCAAGGGCCGCACGATCCACACGTATCACACCGAAGGCGCGGGCGGCGGCCACGCACCGGACATCATCAAGGTATGCGGCGAAGCGAACGTGCTGCCGTCGTCGACGAATCCGACGCGGCCTTATACGGTCAATACGCTCGAAGAACATCTCGACATGCTGATGGTGTGCCATCACCTCGATCCGTCGATTGCAGAAGACATCGCGTTCGCCGAATCACGGATCCGCCGCGAGACGATCGCGGCCGAGGACATCCTGCACGACCTCGGCGCGCTGTCGATGCTTTCCTCGGATTCGCAGGCGATGGGCCGGGTCGGCGAAGTGATCATCCGCACGTGGCAGACCGCGCACAAGATGAAGGTGCAGCGCGGCGCATTGCCCGGGGACAGCGGGCGTCACGACAACTTCCGCGCGAAGCGCTATGTCGCGAAGTACACGATCAATCCGGCGATCACACACGGCATCGCGCATGAAGTCGGGTCGATCGAGCCGGGCAAATGGGCCGACCTCGTGTTCTGGGAGCCGGCATTTTTCGGCATCAAACCGTCGCTGATTCTCAAGGGCGGCATGATCGCGATGGCACAGATGGGCGACCCGAATGCGTCGATTCCGACGCCGCAGCCCGTGCACTATCGCGAGATGTTCGCGACGCGCGGCGGCGCGCTCGGTCGCACGTCGCTGACCTTCGTGTCGCAGTTGGCCGCCGATGCGAACATCGCCGAACGCTATGGCTTGCACAAGCGCGTCGTCGCGGTGAAGAACTGCCGCAATGTGACGAAGGCCGACATGATTCACAACGCGTGGCGCCCGAACATCAGCGTCGATCCGGAAACCTACCAGGTGATCGCCGACGGCCAGTTGCTGACCTGCGATCCGGCCACCGTGTTGCCGATGGCGCAACGCTATTTCCTGTTCTGATCATGCGTACACTGAACAAGCTTCTCGCACCGCATCTGAAGATTGCGCCCGTACTCGTGAAGCGCGCACCGACGCTCACGCTGGCATTCGACGAGCGTCGCAAGAGCCGTCTCGCCGCGACGCTAGACAACGGCGAGGAAGTCGCGTTGCTGCTGCCGCGTGGCAACGTGCTGCGCGATGGCGACGTGCTCGTCGCCGACGATGGCGGGCTCGTGCGCGTCGTTGCTGCCGCTGAAGCCGTGCTTTACGTCCGTGCATCGGATGCGTTGACGTTGACGCGGGCCGCGTATCACCTCGGCAATCGTCATACGCCGGTCGAAGTGGGCGCCGATTATCTGAAGCTCGAATACGATCCCGTGCTCGCCGACATGCTCACCCGCATCGGCGCGACCGTCGAGCGGGTGTCGCTGCCGTTTCAGCCCGAAACCGGCGCGTATGGCGGCGGGCATAAGCATGGGCACGACGAGACCTTCGCCGAGGACTATGCGCTCGCACAGCAGGTGTTTGGCGAGCATCATGGGCATGCGCATGAAGGTTCTTCGTATTCGCACGAGCACGAGCACGAGCACGAGCACGAGCACGAGCACGACCATAACCATGACCATGACCATGACCACGTGCACGACGAATCGTGCGGACATGGGCACCACCCGCATCGTCATGCGCATCGCTGAACTCACCGCGCTACTGCATCTCGCGTCGCCGGCGCTGCCGATCGGCGCGTTCAGCTATTCGCAGGGTCTCGAAGCGGCGATCGAAGCGCACCTGATCACCGACGCCGAGTCCGCGCGCGCGTGGATCGAACACGGCCTGACCGACGTGCTCGCGCGCGGCGAATTGCCGTTCCTCGCACAGCAGATCGAACGCTGGCGCACGCATGACGCCGCGGAACTCGCCGACGCGAACGCCGAATTTCTCGCGAGTCGCGAGTCCGCCGAACTACGCCGCGAAACCGAGCAGATGGGCTGGTCGCTGCGACAGTTGTGCGTGTCGCTCGAATGGGGCGACGCGGCCAGACGCGCGACGCTCGCCTCGCTCACGCCGCTCGCGCAGCCGACGGCCTTCGCGTTCGCCGCGCACGCGCACGACGCCGCCACCGATGCCGCGCTCGCCGCCTACGCGTTCAGCTGGGTCGAGAACCAGGCCGCCGCCGCATTGAAGGCGGTGCCGCTCGGCCAGCTCGCGGGGCAGCGCATCATCGTCGCGCTGCGCGAGCCGATCGACGCGGCCGTCGCGCGCGCGCTCGCGACCTCGCGTGAGGACCTCAACACGTTCGCGCCGCAGCTCGGCATTCTGTCGGCGCGCCACGAGTCGCAGTATTCGCGGCTCTTCCGCTCGTAGCACGATCACACGATCCATCATGAACGCACCTCATCATCCTGCTTCCCCTTCACGGACCCGCACGAAGAAGCTGCCGCCGCTGCGCGTGGGCGTCGGCGGCCCGGTCGGCTCGGGCAAGACCACGCTGCTCGAAATGCTGTGCAAGGCGATGCGCGACCAGTACGACCTCGTCGCGATCACGAACGACATCTATACGAAAGAGGACCAGCGTCTTCTG
>DATAQT010000108.1:0-20687 GCA_036264535.1 Paraburkholderia sp.
CTGTCGCGCCTCCCGGCGTTCGCCAACGAAAAGGTGTCCGATGCGACGCAGGCCGCGTTGCGCAAATGTCTGTCGATCGCGCTGCGCACGCTCGGCCGGCGCGACGACGCCAAGCTGCTCGCACCCGACAAGCCGAACAACCTGTTGCACAAGTTCGCAGTCGCGACCACAGGCGCGGCCGGTGGCGCGTTCGGGCTCGTCGCGCTGCCGGTCGAACTGCCGGTCACGACCACGCTGATGTTCCGCTCGATCTGCGACATCGCGCGCAGCGAGGGCGAGGACCTGAGCTCGGTCGAAACGCAGCTTCAATGCCTGACCGTGCTCGGCATGGGCGGCACCTCGAGCGAGGACGACGACGCCGACCTCGGCTACTTCTTCATGCGCGGCGCGCTCGCGCAGGCGGTGTCGAAAGCGTCGTCCGAAGTTGCCAGCAAGGGTTTTACGACGCACGGTTCGGCGGCGCTGCTGCGACTGCTCAATGCGATCGCCGCGCGCTTTTCGGTGCAGGTCAGCGAGCAGATCGCGGCCAAATCGATTCCGGCGATCGGCGCGGTGCTTGGCGCGATGGTCAACACCGTGTTTATCGATCACTTCCAGCAGGTCGCGCACGGGCACTTCACCGTGCGGCGGCTCGAACGGCAATACGGCCAGCCAACGATCGAAGCCGTCTATCGGACGCTCGACGTCACGCTCGACGCCTGAGCCCGATTCGCGGCGCGGCTCGTCGCGCGTCGCACGAAGGCGGCCGCGCGATCGAGCGCGCGATTCGCCTCCGGTATGAACGGCGCGAACATCGGCCACACGTGCGGCACGTTCTTCCACACCTCGCATTCGCAATCGACACCCGCCGCGCGCGCGTTATCGGCGACACGGCGCGCGTCGTCGAGCAGCACCTCGGTGCTGCCCGCCTGCACGAACAGCGGCGGCAGACCGCGCAGGTCCGCGTAGACCGGCGACGCGTACGGATGCGTGGCCGGCGCGTCGCCGAGATAGACCTTGGCCGCGCGCTCGATCGAGGCGCCGCAGAACATCGGATCGACGCTATCGTTGGTGCGCAGGCTTGGGCCGGTCGTCGCGAGATCGGTCCACGGCGAGAACAGCAGGCCGCCCGCGGGCATCGGCGCGCCGGCGTCGCGCAGCGCGACCAGCGTGGCGAGCGCGAGACCGCCACCGGCCGAGTCACCGGCGATCACGATCGAACTGGGCGCGATGCCCATCGCGAGCAACTGGCGATAGGCGGCGGTGGCGTCGTCGAGCGCGGCCGGGAAACGATGCTCAGGCGCGAGGCGGTAGTCGAGGGAGAACAGACGCGCGTCGGCACGCGTTGCGAGAGGGAAGGTCAGCGACCGATGCGTGCGCGGCGAGCAGAAGTAATAGCCGCCGCCGTGGCAATACAGCACCGTGGGCTCCGCGCCGCCAGCGGTGCCGCCGTCCACGCGCTCCAGCCATTCGCCGAGGAGCGGCGCGTCGCTCGCGCCATACGTTTCGCGCAGATGCCAGCCGCGTGGCACGCGCGGTGACCACACGCGCTTCGAGGTCAAGGCGCGCGCCCGTTCGACGTTGATAATCGGTTTGAGGGTTTCCGGCCGGAACTGCCGGCGCAAATACCAGCAGGCGAGCGCGCTTTGCCAACTCATCGGGACATACTCCGTAGTTGAAGTCCCGTCATGGTACGTGGGTTGGCGGGGGCGCCGGGTTGTAATTGCGTGATGGTGATTGCGGGCCGTGGCACACGCGCTCCGGCCACGCGAGAGCCGCGCCTAGTTCGCCGGCAACACCTGCCCGCGAATTTCGCCCGTCGGATTCTGCGCGGTATGAACATTGAAGTACCACTGCCCAGCCATCAGATCCGTGACCTGCTGCTCGGTCAGCTTCGCCGTGCCTTTGATCGGACTCGCGAGCGCATTCTTGTCGATCGGCACCTGGACCTTCGCGTTCTGGCCGACCGGCGCGGGACCGTGGAAATGCGCGGCGGTGGCCGGACCGCTCAAGCCCTCGTAAGTGATCGTCCACTGCAGCGATTCGGTGGTTGTATCGAAGGTCGCATTAAGCATGCCGTGCCCGTGACTCACGCGCGGCGGCACTTCGCTCGACGGCTCGAGATCCGCTTTCAGCGCCACCGTATCCGCAAATGCGGCGCCCGACGCGAGCGCCCACAGCACCACGGCCAGATTCAATTTGCGCAGCGAAATCATGGTCTTCTCCGGACATTGATGCACCGCCGCCGCGGCACCACTGTCGGCCGCGCGGAGCTTTCACATACTAGTGCAAATCATTCGGAGCCGGTGAAGCTGGGACGGTTGTTTGCGCGGCGCGTGATTAACTCGAACCGGGCGGTGATTCAAACGCAAAGGCTGATGGCGCAAAGTGCGCAATGCGCACACGTGTTCGATTGATATACGCGAAATACAGGCGCAAACGTATTGCGAAAACCGCTTTTAATCGATTTGATCGAAAACTTAATTGCGCGATTTGTAATGAATAAATGACGCCATTCCTGGTATGCTTCCACTTGCGAGAAGTGACTCCTTCATCGAAGGATGTCTCCAAATCTTTAACGCGGCTTCGGCCGCGTTTTTTTTGTCCAGGTTTTCCCCCGACTGCTTGAATCATGCGTTTGTTTGGGCGGGGCCAGGCGCCCCGCGCGTTAGCCGAGCAGCGCGGTTTGCCGTTCAATGCCATCGAGCATCGTCTCGCATCGGCGGATTAGCGCATGCCCCTCGTCACGCAACTGCTCGGGCGACTTCGCGGCAAGGTCGTGGCGATAGGCTTCCAGAGCCTGCACGAGCGGCGGATACTGCAACACGCTTGCCGCCCCCATCACGCGATGTATCCAGTCGCGCACCCGCCCCACGTCGGCGCGTTCGAGCAACGTCGCAAGCGCTTTGATGTCGTCGCGCATCGACGAGACGAACGAGCCGAGCAGCGTTTTGACCGTCGACTCGCTGCCCCATAGCTGCGTCATGCGCGCGAGTTCGACGGGCACGAACGATTCAGTACCGACGTGCTGCGTGGCCGGCCGCTCGCCGGCCGCCGCCGACGGCGAGCGGCCCGGTGTTTCCGCCGCCGCGACCTGCCAAACATTGTCGGTGCCAAACCAGCGACTCAGATAGTCGCGCAACGTGGCGAGCCGGGTCGGCTTGATCAGACACTCGTCCATGCCGGCCTCGCGGCACAGGCTCAGGTCGTCGGGCGCGGTATTGGCCGTGATGCCGAGTATCGGCAGACGCCGCGCGTCGCCGCGCCGCGCCTCCGCCTCGCGAATACGGCGAGTCAGTTCGTAGCCGGACAGGTTCGGCATGAAACAGTCGGTGAGCAGGCAACCGTAGTTCGTGCGTTCCAGCGCTGCGAGCGCCTCGGCGCCGTCGTTCGCGACGTCGCACGCGAAACCCAGCAGGGCGAGTTGATGGCGGATCAGCTCCTGGTTGACCGGATGATCTTCCGCGACAAGAATCAGCCGCCCGCTCGCGATCGCGCGTTCACGATCCGGCGGCGCCGCGACGCTTTCGGTCGTGAACGGCGCGCCTGCCGCGCGCGGGACCATCGATGGCAGCCCTGTCATCGCGGCCGCGCATGCGGCGCCGAGGCCGCGCCACGAAATCGGATTGATGCTCACGCGGACTTTGTCGTCGAGGATCCGGTAACCGGTCGGCTTCGACTTTTCGGTCAGCGTGACCACGCGCGTCTGTGCACCGATATGCGCGGGCAACGTGACGTCTTCGCCGACGAATAGCAGATCCGCGCGGCTCAGTGCGGCGCTTTCTAGAAGCGTCGCCTCGTCGGGCGCGAGGCTGCGCAGTTCGAGACCGAGCGCCTCGCCGAAGTGCGCGAGGGCCCGGCCGATGCGCGGATCACGCGTGATCACCACGCCGAGTTTGCCGCGCAGACCATTGACCGAATAGCGCTGCGCGACGACTGGCATCGTCAGCCGTACGGTCATGCTCGTGCCGTGGCCAGGTTCGCTGCACAGCGTGAGCGTGCCGTTCATCAGGTCGATCAGCTTGCGGCAGATCGTCAGCCCGAGGCCCGTGCCGCCGAAGCGCCGCGTGGTGGACGATTCTGCCTGCACGAACGGCTCGAACAGCCTCGCCTGCACGTCCGGTGCGATGCCAATGCCGGTGTCCTGCACGGTCAGGTCCAACGTCTGAGCATCCGCGCAATCCTCGACGACCGCCACGTTCACGCCCACCTCGCCCTTCGGCGTGAACTTGATCGCATTGCCGAGCAGGTTGAACAGGATCTGCCGCAGACGCACGCTGTCGCCGCGCAATGTCGCGGCGACGCCGGCCGCGATGTCGACGCGCACTTTCAGCCCCTTTTCGTGGGCGCGCCCCGCTAGCAGGCCGACCGCGTTGTCGACGAGCTCGCGCAGATCGATCGGCTCGGCTTCGAGCGTGAGTCGTCCCGCCTCGATCTTCGAATAGTCGAGCAGGTCATCGAGAATCTGCAGCAGCGCGCCCGCCGACTCGTGGATCATGCCGAGCATTTCGCTTTGATCGGTACTGAGCGGCGTGCGCTCGAGCACTTCGACAAGACCCAGCACGCCGTTCATCGGCGTGCGGATTTCGTGGCTCATCATCGCGAAGAAGTTGTCCTTCGCGCGCGAAGCCGCCTCGGCCACGTCGCGCGCCCGTGCAAGCTCCTCCGAACGCGCCCGCTCGACGCTCGCATCAACCCAGTAGCCGCTCCACACGACGCTGCCATCGGCTTCACTCCGCGGCACCAGCTCGGCCCGCACCCACTTCAGCTGGCCAGCGCTTTCGAGACGGAACTCCATATGCACTGGCGTGGCACAGCTCGCGGAACGCTCGAGCTCGGCGAGCACGAGCGGCCGATCCAGCTCCGACACGCGCTGAAAATCGACCCGAGCAAGCTGAGGCGCCGCGTCGTCGCCGAACAGATGCCGCGTGTCCCCGCCGATGTACGGGAACGAATACGCGCCGGCCGGCGAGCGCCGCAACTGGAACACGACGGCCGGCAACGACCGCGTGACGTCGAACAGGCGCCGTTCGGTTTCGCGAGCGCGCATTTCGGCGCGCCGGATATCGGTGATGTCAACCATTGTGCCGAGCACGTATGCCGGCTGTCCGTCGCTGCCTTTGCAGACGCTGGTCCAGAAAAGCCCATGCCGCGACTCGCCCGCGCCGTTCTCGAACTGAAGCTCGACTTTCGCGATGCTGCCGCCGCGCAATATCTCGCGCGTCATGTCGTCGAGGATGCGGCTATTCGCGTCGCCCCATGTGCCGACCTCGGCCGTCGTGCGCCCGAGCACGGCCTCCCGGTTGAGCCCGCACGCTTTCTCATAGGCTTCATTGATCGCGATGTACCGTCCGCCCAGGTCTTTCGCGATGAGCGGATACGGCACCGTCTTCATCATCGTTTCCTGGAAGTTGAGTTGCAGCGCAAGCTCGCGTTCGGTCTGCTTGCGCAGCCCGACTTCGCGCTGCAACAGCACGTACGCGCGCAACGTGACCAGCAGCACGACGCCGATGCCGATCAGCACCGGCAGCAGCCGCACCGCAGTCACGCTCCACATCGCGTCGTCCGGCGGGGCGGGGCTCACCCACTTGCGGCGGATGCGCTGCTTTTCGGCTGCGGGCATCGTCTGCAACGCGCGATCGATCAGCTTGACGAGCGGGCTCAGATCCTCGCGCACAGCAAAATACAATGCGTCGGCTTCGCCGAGCGTGCCGAGCACCCTGTGCGTGCCGGCATAGTGCTGCCGCAGCTGCGCGTTGATCGCGGCCGCGTTGCCGAGCAGCACGTCGGCCTCGCCGCTCGCGACCTTGCTTAGCGCATCGCCGAGGCTCGCCGCGACGACGATGTGATCGACCGGCACCGCTTCGAACTTGAGTGGCAGCGAACCGGCTACATGCGGCGTCATCACGACGCGGCAAGACGTGAAATCATCGAACGAGCATGCCGGCGGCGCGCCCTTGCGACCGACGATCACCAGCGGATCGCTCTCGTACACGCGGCTATGCTCGGCGCCTTCGAGAAGCGGACCACGACTCGACGCCGTGGACAACATCGCGAGCTCGCCGCGCTGGAACGCATCGACGGTGGTGGCCCAGTCCGCCGTGCGCACGCGCTTGAACACGACGCCGAGCTTATTGCTCAGGTACGCGAGGTAATCGGCGGTGAGGCCGACGGGACGACCGGCGGCGTCGACGTAGCTAAACGGCGCCCAGTCGTTGTCGAAACCGATCTGCAATGGCGGCAATGAACGCAGCCAGTTCTTTTCTTCCGGTGTCAGCGTGAAGCCTGGCGCATCCGGCGCGGGCGCCGCGTGGAAGTTGCTGGACAGCCAGCGCGCACGTATCGCCGCGGCCTCGGCGGGGTTCATCGACACGAGCGCGCGGTTCAGTTGATCGCGCAACGCAATCCGGCCAGGCGAGACGGCAAAGCGCAGGTCGAGCGCCTTGCCGCCTTGCTCGAACGCGACGCGCAGGCCGCGATAAGCCTCGGTGGCCAGTTCGTATTGCACCACCGGCGTGAAGCCGACGTAGAGATCGGCATCGCCATGCAGGACCGCGCTCAGCGCTTCGTGCGTGCTCGCGAACGAGACGATCCGCGTGCGCGGAAACCCATCGCGCAACAGACGCTCGCGCGCAAAACCGCGCTCGATCGCGATATGCGCGCCGGCGAGGTCGGCGGGGTTTGCATAGCGGGTGTCTTCGCGACGCACGACGGCGGACGCGAACGAGTGGAAGTACGGAGCCGTGAAGCTGAGGCAGCGTTCGCGTTCCGGCGTACGCGCCATACTCATCAGCAGATCGACCCGGCCGGCGCAAGCCGCGTCGACCAGTTTGGCCATGTCGGGATAGGTCTTCGTCTCGATGACGACGTTCGGCCCCACGAGCGCGCGCAACAGGTCGCCACTGACACCAGCGAGCCGGCCGTCCTGCGGGATGTCGAACGGCGGCCATCCGCCTTCGAGTATGCCGACGGTCAATCTGGGGGGAAATGAAGGGGGTGAAGGAGCGCCAGAGCCGACTCGCACTGCGGCGACGTCGGAGGCGGAGGAAATGGTGGGCGCCTCCGACGCGGCGCCGACAGGTGCGGCCACGCATATCGCATGCGTGGCGGCCAGTAGACATGATGCGAGCCAGCTCGTGATTGAGTGGCGCAGCGAATAACGAAGGAAGTACCACAGCGAGCGCGGCGAAAGAGACCGAGACAAACACTGCTGGCCCAACGTCACCGACGTCTCACGCTGAGAACCCGCATTGACACGAGCGACGAGTCGCGGCCTCCGCTCACGAAACGTCACCCGGCCCGTCCGCCAACGACACCGTGGACCCATCGACACGACCGTCCAGAAACGAAAACAGTACGCCAGCCGCGATCGCGCCGACCAGCGGCGCGGCCCAGAACAGCCACAGCTGGTCCAGCGCCCAATTGCCGACGAATAGCGCCTGCGCGCTCGAGCGAGCGGGATTGATCGATCCATTAGTGACGGGAATCGACACCAGATAGACGAGCATCAAACATGCGCCGGTGATGAACGGCGCAACCGGTGCCGTCTCTTTCCTAGCGACGACCAGCAGACAGGCCCCGACGAAGACGAACGACAGCACGCACTCCAAGGCGAGCGCCGCACGCAACGGGTAGTCGGCGGGCGAATGCGCGCCGAAGCCGTTCGCCGCAAATTCGCTCGCGCCGAGTTCGAAACCCGGCCGGCCGCTGGCGAGGAAAGCGAGAAACGCAGCGGCGACGATTGCGCCCGTGATTTGCGCGGCGATATAGGGCAACAGATCACGCACCGGAAAGCGCTGCGCGACCGTGAGGCCGACGGTGACGGCAGGGTTGAAATGCGCGCCGGAAATCTTGCCGAAGGCATAGCTGCCGGTAGCGAGCGCAAGACCGAACGCCAACGACATTTGTAGCGCGCCGCTGGCCTGCAGCACGCCGGTGGTGTCCAGCACCGTGCTGCCGCAGCCGACGAACACGAGCCATGCCGTACCCACGCCCTCGCTCCATAATCGCTTGTTTAGCGCCACCATTTCTATCCCATCCGTCAAATACGAGGCATAGACGCCAACCGATTACGCGGGGACGTCTCAACCGGATTTCCCTGATCCATCGGTAATCGGGATCACGAAATAGCCAATGCGAAAGCTACGGCGCGAGGCGCCCGTGAAAGATCGCGGGCAGAATTATTGGGTACCCCCAAAGCCACGCCAATCAGAAAAGTCTGATAAGGACCACTTCAAATCCATCCAAAACAAGAGTTTTTGACCATCCGAGCGCCTCACATCAGTCCAATCCGAGTGGCGTAGTCAATCAGATCGGCTTCTGTTTCCAGTCCGAGCTTGCGCATCGCGCTGCGTTTTTGCGTGCTGATGGTTTTGTCGCTACGTCGCAGACGAGTCGCGATCTCGTGCACCGCGAGGCCTCGCGCATAGAGCTGAAACACCTCCCACTCGCGCGAGCTCATCGCACCGCCGCGCCTGGGCGGCGCAGGTTCCATTGTCGCGAGTGCCGCCTGAACCTGCTGGGATAGATGAATGCGCCCGGCGGCAGCGGCTTCGATTGCGTCAATCAGTGCGGCTGCGGCGTCGCGCTTGTCGACGATCCCCGTCACACCGATGTTGCGCAGGCCAGACAACATATGCGCACGCTCAACCATGGTAAACACGACCACATGCGGATGCGGTGTGCGCCGTAACAGACGACGCAATAGCGGCACAGCACTACTGTCTCCGTCGAGTCCAGGCATGCCAATGTCCGCCACCACGACGTCGCAAGCGCAGGCATCGAGCAGCTTCGCGAGACCATAGGTGTCGGCCGCTTCGCCGACGATCTCGATGTTCGGCTTGTCGCGCAGCAGAGATCGGACGCCCACACGAACGCAGTCGTGATCGTCCGCCACGACGACGTGAATTTTGTTTGTCATTTTTTTCCGTCGCTTTCTTATGTTGACGATCGGCATACCGCACGAAACGTGTCTCCCCGGTTATGCCGATATATTCGCCGCGCGCCTGCGCAGCACGATGCCGCCCGGTAAGCGGTACTAACCAGGTCTTTCGGGAACTACTCCATACTCGACGGCGAAACGAAACAATTCGGCGTCGCTATTCAGTGACAGCTTGCGCATGGCCATGCACTTTTGCGCGCTGATCGTCTTCACACTCCGCCCCAGCCGCCTGGCGATTTCCGTGACGCCAAGCCCCGATGCGTACTGCGTAAATACCTCGAGCTCGCGACGAGATAGCGTAGCGCGCACGAAGTCGAGACGTTGCGCGAGCGTGACGTCGGAAAGCATGGCGCGCACCGCCGGACCGACATAACACTCGCGCGCCAGCGCCATAATCACAGCAACGTGAATAAGGTCGATGCGATCGCGCTTGCTCAGCAGTCCATCCACGCCGAGCGACATCACCTTGCGCAGCGTCGCAGCCTCCGTTTCCATCGTCAAAATGACGAGCGCGACGTTGGGATAGCGAGCCTTGAACTGCCTGACGACGTCGAACCCGTTGTCGTTGTGCCCTCCTGGCATGTAAAGGTCCATCAGCACGATATCGCAGGGACTGCGGTCGACTTCGATGAACAGTTCGCCGACATCCGCCGCGCGGCCAACCACCTTCAGGTTGGGATAGTTGCCAATCAGATTTTCAATAGCCAGCAGAACCAGCGGATGATCGTCCGCGATGATTGTTCGAACAGGCATGCCTGATGCAGCCATGAAGTTCATCGTCCGGCGCTCCTCGATACTTTCATTTCCCGACACCTTGTTATGTACGACCGGTGCTCACGCAATGGTCGGGCATTTCTTTTGCGACAAATATCAGATCGCTCTGAAATGGACCGAATAGCGTTCGCCGATGCTTAGTTTTCGGTTTCGCGCAGGAGCGTGCCGCAGGCACGCACACAGGAAAAAAGCGCGGGGTCGTCTTTGACGCCAAGCCGTGCCATCGCTTCGCGTTTTTGCCGGCTCACCGTGCGGCGATGGCAGCCGAGCGCCGCCGCGATCTGCGCAATGGACTCGCCGCTCATCAGCCTGCGCAGGATCTCGCTTTGCCGCTTCGCGAGCAGCAGTGCCGGCTCGAGCAGGCCGTCGTCCTGCGGCGACCGCGCCAGCGTTTCAGCGACCGAACGGCCCAGGTATTGCGCGCCGCGCGCGCTCTCCCAGATGGCCCGCGGCAGTTCTTCTAGCGGATCGGTTTTGCCGAGCAGGCTGACGGCGCCATCGGCGGCGATGACGCGCAACATCGCGGCATTCGTCTGCGCGGTCACCACGACGATGCGCAATGACGGCCACCTGCCGCGAATGCGCCGGATCAGGCCGAGTCCGTCGCCGATGTCGCCGGCGGGTTCCGGCATGGAAAGATCGACGGCGAGCACATCGCACCGCGTGCGTTGCAGCAGTGCGATCAATGCCGTGGGCATGAGGGCCTGACCGACGACAGACAGGCCCTCGTAACTCTCCAGTACCGATTTCAGGCCAAGCAGGACGATCGGATGATCGTCCGCCAGAATGATTCGCAGATTCGCCACGATTGTCTCGTTCGTTATAAGAGTGGATGGTGTATGCGCAGGAAACGCCTTGCATATGACGGTGCGTGCGGCATGCGTCGACCTGCGTCGCGGCACTCAAGCAACGTGCCCGAAAGGCCATCTCATCACCCTCACCAGCTCATGACAATCGGAGCGTTCTCAATCCGGCTTGAGAATCGGGATAATTCGTAGTTCTACCAAACAATATGCACGCTGCAATCCGAGTCGAATCAAAACCGAGTCAAAAACGCAACGCGCGCGTGGGCGCGCGTCGTCCGCCCTGTTTCACGCCGCATCACATGCGCGCGCCGCGCGCATCGCACGTGTGGACACCGCACGCGGAAACACGGGCAACGCGAGCAACGCGCAGGCGCTCGCCACCAACCACACCAACGGCCATGCTCCCAACGACAGCAGCGCTGGAATCGCGAGCGGCGTCAGGAACAGCGTGAGGAACACGCAGGTGTTGCCCATCGCGAGCGCGGTGCCCGCGCGGCGCGTGCCGGCGAGCGTCGCGAGTTCGGTGAACGCGACGCCATGCCACGCGGACGCGCTGACGCCGCCGAGCACGATCATGAGCGCGAACAGCGCGACCGCCCCGGCGCGATGCATGCCGATGAGCCCGGTCGCGAGCGCGAGCAGCACGAACAGCGCGGCGGTCGACAGACTGCATGCCCGCATATACGCGCGACGGTTACCGCGCCGGTCGGTCCACGCGCCGCTCCAGACCCGCGCGATCGCGGCGCCGGTCTGTACCGCGGCCATCGTCGCGCTGATCGCGAACACGCCGGCGCGACTGAAGTCGTGCAGGAACACCGTGCCGAACGTGATCACGGCAATTTGCGGCACGCACAACGCGCCCGCGCCGAGCGCGACGCGCCAGATCGCGATGTCGCGCAACGGCGAAACTGCTGACGGCGGCACGCCGACGTTGGAGGCGTTTGGGCTGCTCACGCTGCCCGCCGCTGCATGGGCCGTCGCAGCCGCGCGCGCGCCGTTGGCCGCCACCGCATCGTCAGCGTGCGCGGGCTCGTGCAGCCAGCGCCACGCGAACCACCCGGTGATTGCGCACGCCAACGCCAACACCGCATAGACGCTCGCAAAACCGAAGCGCGACGCGAACACCGGCAGCACCAACGCGCCGAGTCCACCGCCCGCCGGCACGGCGGTTTGGCGGATGCTCATCGCGAGGCCTCGCTCGCCTTCGCGAAACCACGCCATCACCGCGCGGCCGCTCGATCCGTTGACGCTACCGCCCAGCAGTCCGACCAGCAGCAACCCGAGCGCGAGCTGCACGACGCCAGGCACCTGCGCGCCGCCCGGCGACACGAACAGCGCGAGACCGGCGAGCGCGGCCGCGGTCGACAGCAGCCCGAGCAGCAGCACGCGACGATCGCCCCATCGGTCGGTCAGCAGCCCCCACGGCAACTCGCTGACCGCGATGCCGAGCCCGAGCATGCCCAGCACGAGGCCGAGGCCTTGGTTGCCGAGGTGGTAGTCCGAGCGCAGAAACACCGCGGTCGTCGGAATACCCGAAAATGCCGCCGAAAAGCTCGCGTTCGCGGCAAAACCCACGCCCAGCACCTTCCAGCGATGCTTCGCGCCACGTTCGACGGTGTCGCGCGACGCTGTCATAGACCCGTTTTCCATCACACCCTCCGCAAAGTGATTCGGAGGTATGCTACGGCTGGGCATTCCATCGGAAAAGCCGGAAATTCAGATCATCACCATCGGAAAATCCGAATCATGAGCCAACGTGGTTTCGACCTGGTACAGTTGCGGACCTTCGTCGCCGTCGCCGAATCGGGCGGCGTGTCGGCGGGCGCCGAACGCGTGTTCCTGTCGCAGTCGTCGGTGAGCGAGCAGTTGAAGAAGCTCGAGGAGCGCGCCGGCCAGCCGCTCTTCGTGCGCGGCCGCCAGGGGGTGAGCCCGACGCCCGCGGGCGAGCGTCTGCTCGAGCACGCGCGCCGCATCATCGCGATGAGCGAAGCGGCGTTCGACGATCTGCAGGGCCGCTCGCTCGACGGCGAGCTACGCATCGCGATCACCGACTACTACCGCCCGCACGACATCGCGCGCATCCTGAAGACGTTTTCGGAGCAGCATCCGCGGCTGAAGCTGCACGTGACGGTGCTGCCGAGCACGGTAATCGACAGCGGCGCGGACGATCACGCGTCGTTCGACATCGGCTTGTCGGCGCGGCTCGTCACAGGCCAGCCACGGGTGCGCGGCGCGGGCGCGGGTACCGCGAGCATCGTCGTGCGGCGCGAAAAGCTGCTGTGGGTCAGCTGCGCCGATGCCGCGACCCGCCGCGGCGGGCCTTTTCAGCTGGTGCTGCTGCCCACGACGTGTCAGTTGCAGCGCTTTGTCGTCAAGCTGCTCGACGAACACAAGGTGCCGTACGTGGTGTCGCATTCGGCGTCGGGCGTCGCGGGTCTGCAGCTCGCATTGAAGGCGGGGCTCGGCATTTCCTGTCTGAACGAGTCGTCGCTCGGCGGTGGCGTGGTGGCGTGCGCCGCCAACATCGGTTTGCCGCCGTTGCCTGCTCTCGAGTTTCATCTGCTGCCGCGACGTCCCGGCGAAAGCGAACTGGTCAGCAATGCGCGTGATGCGCTCGTGCGGCTCTTCGCATGACGCGCACCGGCGTCTGCGCAAAATGCGCAGCTACGCGAATGAGACGGACATACGGGTGCAAATGATATTCAAAGCAGAATTTATCGATCGACATCAGATAATCACATTCACGTGATGCATTGAGACCGATAAGCCGCGGTGCAACAAAATCCTCGGCACCCGGGCCTTGATCCGTGCCGACCCGCGATTATCGGAACGCCCGTTTCCCTACATATTCTCTATTGACGGGTCCTATAAATTGCTGCACGCTGCTCCTCGCTATCGCGCGTTTTTCAGCGCCTAACGCATCGCTGCCCGGAGCCCGAAGCCGCCGTCCCAGGCGCATCCAGCGCGGATCATTGTCGCAGATCAAGGTTTTGGCCGGACAATTGCATCATCATTGCGCATCTGTACTTCGCGGTCCCGAACAAGTCCGTTCCGATTAGCGGTTAAGAGCAAGTCCAATAAAAGCAGGTAGTCCCGAGAGGCGTCGTTTCCGGATTCATAAGGCAATCCGCACACGCGCCCGGGATATATAAATCGAGCGATAAGAACGTTCCCCTACGAGGCCCGGTGTGTATCGTAAAACTATCGGCTCTACGGTTCTGTTCGTGCTGTGCGCGCTTCACGCGCTGTGGAGCGGCGCGGCGTTCGCGGCCACCGACGCGGCCGGCGCGATGCCTTCGTCGATGGACCAACGCATGCGCGCGTGCACGGCGTGTCACGGCGTGCAGGGCCAGGGCCGCAATAACGACTACTTTCCGCGCATCGCCGGCAAACCGGCCGAGTACCTGTTCAATCAACTGATCGCATTTCGCGACGGCGGCCGCACTTATCCGCCGATGGGCTATCTGCTCGCGTTCCTGCCCGACGACTACCTGCATCAGATCAGCGAGTATTTCGCAGCCCTGCAGCCGCCCTATCCCGAATCCGACCACGCCAGCGTATCGCCGAAGCTGCTCGCCGCCGGCGAAAAGCTCGTGATGCATGGCGACCCGGCGCGCGGCATACCGGCGTGCGTCGCCTGTCACGGCGCGCGCATGACCGGCAAGCAGCCGGGCATTCCGGGCCTGCTCGGCTTGCACGCGAGCTATATCGCCGGACAGATGGGCACCTGGCGCTCGGGCACCCGCCACGCGCTCGCGCCGGACTGCATGCACACGATCGCGCTCAAGCTGAACGACAGCGACATCTCCGCGGTTTCGAACTGGCTCGCGCGCCAGCCGCGCCCCGCCGATCCCACGCCCGCACCGGCATCCGCCGAGCGGCTGCCCCTCGCTTGCGGGAGCCAACCGCAATGAAGCCGACACTTCGCCCGCCCGGTTGGCTGCGCCCGGCTAGCATGACCAGCGTCCTTGCGATCGGCAGCCTCGCGCTGGCGTTGCTGGTCGATGCCCCGCTCGTCACGAGGTCGCATGCGGCCGCGCCCCAAGGCGCGCAAGGCGTGCAAACAGGCGCCACGACCGCGACAGCCGACGCCAGCGCCGACACGCGCCCCGACATCGTCAAACGCGGCGAATACCTTGCGCGCGCGGGCGACTGCATCGCGTGTCACACCGCGCCGCGCGGCAGGCTGTTCGCCGGCGGTCTCGCGATGGAAACGCCGTTCGGCACGCTGTACTCGCCGAACATCACGCCGGACCCGCAGTACGGCATCGGCACCTGGAGCGAGGAAGCGTTCTTCAAGATGATGCGCACCGGCCGCAAGCCGGACGGCGCGCCGATCTATCCGGCGATGCCGATCGCCCAGTACACGAAGGTCACGCGCGAGGATTCGAACGCGATCTTCGCGTTCCTGCAGACGGTCGAGCCGGTGCGTCAGCCGAACCACCCCCACACGCTGCGCTTCCCGTTCAATCAGCGCGATCTGCTGTACGGCTGGCGCACTCTGTATTTCCGCGAGGGAGAGTTCCAGCCCGATCCGACCAGATCGGTCGAATGGAATCGCGGCGCGTATCTGGTCGAAGGGCTCGGGCACTGCACGATGTGCCACACGCGCATCAACATGCTGGGCGGCTCGTCGCCGCGCGAGCAGTTCGCGGGCGGACTGATTCCGGTGCAGAACTGGTACGCGCCGTCGCTGACTTCGGACAAGGACGGCGGCCTCGGCGACTGGAGCATCAAGGACATCGTCGACCTGCTGAAAACGGGCATCTCCGATCGCGGCGCCGTCTACGGCACGATGGCCGAGGTCACCTATCACAGCCTGCAGCATCTGAGCGACGACGACGTCCGCGCGATGGCCGTCTATCTGAAGTCGCTGCCCGACCAGGGTGGCCGCAAGACCGGCCCGAGCGCGACGCCGGACCCGAAGGTGTTCGCGCTCGGCAAGCAGATCTACGCGGACAAATGCGCGATCTGCCACGGCGCGAACGGCGAGGGACAACTACCGCACTACCCGCCGCTCGCGGGCAACCAGTCGATCGAAATGGACTCGGCCGTCAACCCGATCCGCATCGTGCTGAACGGCGGCTTTCCGCCGGGGACGAAACAAAATCCGGAGCCGTTCGGCATGCCGCCGTTCGGCCAGGAGCTGAACGACACCGAGGCGGCCGCCGTCGTCACGTTCATCCGCACCGCGTGGGGCAATCACGGCCTGCCGGTGACGGCTCACGAGGTCAACGAGTTGCGCAAGGCGCCACTGCATTGAGGTGCCGCGCCGACGCGCCGTACCGAAGCGCCGCATAGGAGATCCATCGACATGAAAGCCAACGACCCGCACGGCGTCTCCCCGCCGACCGACGACGAAGTCGAGCACGTCGTCGCGGCCGGTCCGCGCGGCGCGATCGCACTGGCCGGCGTCGCCACGCTGATCGTGATGGCGATCTGGTTCGCCTTCTACTTTTTCGCGTTTCTGCCGCGCGGGATCATCCACTGACCATGTCGACCGACTCTTCTCATCAACCCGGTAGCGGCCACGCGGTCGCGTTGCGCGCCGAGCGGCGCTGGGCAATCTTCGCGGTCGCGCTGATCGTGCTGATGCTCGCCGTGGTCGTGTTCTCCGGCGTGCATTGGGCGATGATGCCGCCGTCTCGCGTCGAGACGATCGATCCCTCGCGCCTGCAGCTATCCGGCGAATTCGCCGAAGACAACCTCGGCAGCGCGGTGCAGCCGGACGGCTCGGTGATCGTGCGCTTCATCGCGCAGCAGTACTCGTTCACGCCGCAATGTCTGCTCGTACCCGCCGATACGCCGATCACGATCCGCACCACCAGCGCCGACGTCGTGCACGGGCTGCTCGTCACCGACACCAACATCAACACGATGGTCGTGCCCGGCTACGTCGCGACGCTGAACACGGAGTTCGACCATCCCGCCGATCACGCGATGCCGTGCCACGAATTCTGCGGCTTTGGCCATCAGACCATGTGGGCGCACGTGAAGGTGATCGACAAAGCCGCCTTCTTCGAACAGGCCCGCCAATCACGGAGACTGAGCTGTGTTCCACGCTAAGCGACTCGTACTCGCGCATTTCTGGCTCGCCTTCATCGCGTTCGCCATCGCGCTGTGCCTCGGCGCGTGGCAGATGCTGGTGCGCAGTCCCCTGATGCCGTGGATCGGCGATCCTGAGCTGTACTATCGATCGGTGACCGCGCACGGCACCGTGATGGCCTACGTGTTGCCGACGCTGGTCGCGATGGGCTTCGGCTACGCAATCGTCGAGCTCGCGCTCGCGCAACGCCTCGTCGGCCTCAGATGGGCGTGGGCCGCGCTCGTCACGCTGCTGGTCGGCGCCGTGATGGCGATGGTGCCGGTCGCACTCGGCAGAGCCTCGGTGCTCTTCACGTTCTATCCACCGATGATCGGCAGTCCGTTCTACTACCTCGGCGTCGTGCTCGTGGTGGTCGGCTCGTGGATCTGGGTCGCGCTGATGCACGTGAACCTGCGCATCTGGAAGCGCGCGAATCCAGGCAAGCCCGTGCCGCTCGCGATGTTCGCGAACGTCGCCGGCGCGTACCTGTGGGCGTGGACCGCGGTCGGCGCGGCACTCGAGATCCTGTTCCAGATCCTGCCGGTCGCGCTCGGCCTCGCCCACACGATCGACGCCGGTCTCGCTCGCGTGCTGTTCTCGTGGACGCTGCACGCGATCGTCTACTTCTGGCTGATTCCGGCTTACATCGCGTACTACACGCTGGTGCCGCGCGCGATCGGCGGACGGCTCTACAGCGATTCGATGGCGCGCGTGTCGTTCATCCTGTTCCTCGTGTTCGCGATGCCGATCGGCATCCATCACCTGTTCGTCGACCCGCAGGTCGGCGCGGGCTTCAAGTTCGTGCACGCGGTGTTCACCGGCATGGTGTCGGTGCCGACGCTGCTGACCGTGTTCACGATCTGCGCGTCGGTGGAAATCGCCGGCCGGCTGCGCGGCGGCAAGGGCACGTTCGGGTGGCTCACCGCACTGCCGTGGAGCAATCCGATGATGCTGGTGCTCGCGTTCTCGTTCGTGATGCTCGGCTTCGGCGGCGCGGGAGGGCTCATCAACATGAGCTATCAGCTGAACTCGACCGTGCACAACACGCAGTGGGTGACCGGCCACTTCCATCTGATTTTCGGCGGCGCGATCGTCATCATGTACTTCGCGATCGCGTATGAACTGTGGCCGCAACTGACCGGCCGCGCGATCGCATCGGCGAAACTGGTGCGCACGCAATTGTGGCTGTGGTTCATCGGCATGATGGTGGTCACGATACCGTGGCATTGGGTCGGCCTGCTCGGCGCGCCGCGCCGCATGGCCTACTACGATTACGCGATGGCGGGCGTCCAGGGGCAGGGATTCTGGGTCGGCGTGTCGGCGATCGGCGGGCTGATCCTGCTGGTGTCCGGCCTGCTGTTCGTCTATATCCTCGCGAAGTCGCAATTCGGTCCCATGGTAGAGCCGCAGGCGTTCCGCTTCGCGAGCGCGGCACAGCCGGTCGAACACGTGCCGGTCGCGCTCAACAGCTTCGGCCTGTGGGTCGCGCTGATGATCGGACTCACGGTCGTCAACTACAGCGTGCCGATCGTCCAGTTGCTCAGACTGCCGCAGACTTCGGTGCCGGCGGTCGTCATCGGAGCGCCGCGATGAACGAAGAACGCCTGTTCACCCTGCGCAATCCGTGGTTCGTGTGGAGCGTCGGCGGCACGCTTGCGATCGCGATCGTCGGGATCCTGATCGGCTTCGTGTGGCTGCCGTCGGCGAGCAGCGCGTTCGGCGACCTCAGCCTGTGGGCGAGGATTTGCGGCGCCGCCGGCGTGCCGTCCAGTTGGTACAGCGGCAATGCGACCAGCCGGGTGCCGAGCGACGTCGTCGTGTTGCCGCCTTCGGGCACGAATCACCCGCTGGCGGATGCGATCGGCCGCGGCGCGACGCTTGCGACGCAGCACTGCTCGATGTGCCACGGCGTAGTCGGCACCGTGCAGGTCACCGCACCCGCGCTAGCCGGACAGTACGCCGATGTGATCTACAAGGAAATGCGCGACTTTCAGAGCGGCCAGCGGCCAAGCGCGGTCATGCAGGCGATCATCGCGGGACGCAGCGACCAGGATCTGCACGATCTGGCGGCCTACTACGCTTCGCTCCCGCTCGCCCCGGCGGCCGAGAAAACCCGGGCCGGCGAAGGACCCGATGCGACTGCAGTCAGGCTCGTGATGCAGGGCGATCCGCAACGCAATATCGCGCCGTGCGCGGCATGTCATGGCCAGCTCGATCGCAAGGGCGCGGCGCCGTGGCTCGGCGGCCAGTCGGCTGCGTATCTGGCCGCGCAGTTGCATGCGTTCGCTTCGGGCGCGCGGCACAACGACATCAACGAGCAGATGCGTAATGTCGCGCGGCAGATGACGCCCGAGGAAATCGATGCCGTGGCGAGGTACTACGCGGCGATCCAGTAGTACGGCGACGAGCAGCGACGCAGGGCCACGGTTCGCGTCATGCCGCGACGAACTCGCTATCCGGTTTCCGCTCGCTGGCAGTGCCAGCCCGCTTCGCGCCAGGCACCGAAGAGCCGCCACGCGACTCGCTCCCAGTGCGGAATACCGCCACCGCCGCCGACAAGCGTCGCGCCTGATCTTCCAGCGAACCCGCCGCCGCGGCCGCCTGCTCGACGAGCGCCGCATTCTGCTGCGTGACCTCGTCCATCTGACCGACCGCGAGATTGACCTGATCGATGCCGGTGCTCTGTTCGAGCGCCGCCGCCGCGATTTCGCCCATGATCGAACTGACACGCGCGATCGCGCCGACGATCTCGTTCATCGTCGTGCCCGAGCGTTCGACGAGTTGCGAGCCTTGCTCCACGCGAGTGGTCGACGCGTCGATCAAGCCCTTGATCTCCTTGGCCGCCGCCGCGCTGCGCTGCGCGAGCGAGCGCACTTCGCTCGCGACGACCGCGAAGCCGCGTCCCTGCTCACCCGCGCGCGCCGCCTCGACCGCGGCGTTCAGCGCGAGGATGTTGGTCTGGAACGCGATCCCCTCGATCACACCGATGATGTCGGCGATCCGCCGCGAATCGTCGACGATGCCGTGCATCGTGCCGACCACCTGCTCGGTCAGCTCGCCGCCCTGCGCGGCCAACGTCGAGGCGCCCTGCGCGAGCGAGCTCGCCTGCTTCGCGTTGTCGGCCGTCTGCTTGACCGTCGACGTCAGCTCTTCGATGCTCGCGGCCGTTTGCTCGAGCGCCGCGGCCTGCTCCTCGGTGCGCTGTGACAGATCGGCGTTGCCGGCCGCGATCTCGCTGACGCCGGTATCGATCGATTCGGTGCCTTGACGAACCGCGTTCACGGTCGCGATCAGCGCCTC
Source organism: Paraburkholderia sp. (assembly GCA_036264535.1). Taxonomy (GTDB): domain Bacteria; phylum Pseudomonadota; class Gammaproteobacteria; order Burkholderiales; family Burkholderiaceae; genus Paraburkholderia. The sequence continues at coordinate 19,886 of DATAQT010000108.1, forward strand.
CTGCATCTTGCGCAGCGCGGCAGCGAGACGGCCCATTTCGTTGTCGCCGTGCACCTCGATGCGGCCGCTCAGGTCGCCGTTGGCGATGCGCTGGAATTGCGCGATCGTCGCATCGACCGGCGTGACGATCGAACGCACGAGCACGAAGCGAGCAAGCAAGGCGCCGATCAGCGACAGCACCATGCCGATCGCCACCGCCGTGCTGATCGCGTAGAACAGGTCCTGTGCATCCTTGTAGCGCTGCGCGCCGTGATCGAGCTGCAACTGCTCGAGCGCGAGCATGGCCTTCTCGTACGCGCTGTACAGCGATGGCAGCTTGTGCGCCTGCAATTGCTGGAATGCGTTGGTGTCGCTCGACTTCAGCGCGGCAAGCGCCGGCTCGACGCCGTCGTGCAGGAACGCGTCACGCTGCTGCTGCATGTCGGCGATCAGGCGCTGCTCGCCGGCATCCGTACCCGCGTGGCTCAAATAGTGGGCAAGCCGCCCGTCGGAGGCTTTGCGGTACTGATCGAAACGCTTCAGGACGTCGTTCGCGCCGTCCTGATCGTTCAGCGCGACGAGCGACGCGTAGGTCGCGAGCGCCAGGCGCAGGCGCAGCAACTGGCCCGAACTGCCTTCGAGGTCGGCGACGGCGGGCGTGTCGACCGTGTACATCTGTTGGAGCGACGCGTTCGACGCGCGCAGCGACGACAATCCCGCTGCTGCGCCGAGCAGCAGCACGATGCCGAAGAACACGATCATCAGGGTGAGGCTGGTGCGAATCGACAGATTTTTCAACATCGGGCTGGTCTCCATGGGCTGC
>DATAQT010000151.1:0-4252 GCA_036264535.1 Paraburkholderia sp.
AGTTCGCAGTTCGCAGTTCGCAGTTCGCAGTTCGCAGTTCGCAGTTCGCAGTTCGCAGTTCGCAGTTCGCAGTTCGCAGTTCGCAGTTCGCAGTTCGCAGTTCGCAGTTCGCAGTTCGCAGTTCGCAGTTCGCAGTGAGTAGCTGGTAGTTGGCAGTCGCGGTAGACGCTTTAAAAGCGCAATGCATCGAGCACGAGCACGAGCACGAGCGCGAAGCAACAGGGGGTAGCGGCCAGGCGTAGCAAATAACGAGGACCGGCCCACATGCAGTAGCAATTGAAGTAGCGGTTTGAATCGGTAGTTTGAAGTTGCTGTCGAGCGGTAGAAATTGCAGGTGCAGTAGAAGTTCAATGCCGTAGCAAGCGAAGTTTCACGTAAGCAATAGTTTTGCAGGTTAGATGGTTATAGGTCGGCTGGCGTCCACGCGCTTGCTCGACTGTTCCATTCTGTCAACCCTGTTCCTCGCGGAGCAGGGTTTTTTTTCGTCGCAGCGAAGCAGACTTCTTGTTTCCGGCGGCTTCGAACCGATATGCGCAGTTTGCGTTCTTCGATACGGTCGGAGAGCGGGCGCATCGCATAGTGTGAACTGTCGAGCGCCAAATGCGTCGGATGATTGAGCGCGGCGGTTGCCGTCGTCGCGCGCCGAAGTTCGGGCGCTGCCGAAAGAAGGAGGTTGAATCGATGTCCAGCAAATCGCGAGTCCGCAAGCACGGCCACACGGCCATGTCCCCGTTATTGCGGTCCCTCACCCTGAGTCGCACCGCGCATGCGCCGGTCACGCAGACCATGCTGCTGCAGGCCTACGCCGCGCTCGATGCATTGCACCGCGGCCGCGGTGCGCGCAATCTGCACACCACGCTGAGCCGGCATTTGCTGGTGTCGCAGGAACTTGCGCGTGCCGGACTGGGCGCCGACGCGCGCGCCGACATCGAAAGCGCGCATGCGTCGATGGTGCGGCTCGACCTGCGCGAGCGCGAGACCGGCCGCTGGTCGCTCGAAGACGACGACTACGCGCGTCTGTGCACGGCGCTGGCGATTTTCGACGGCCAGTTGTCGGCGGCGTCGCTGAACGAACTGGCGAGTGCGGAAGCGAAAATGATCGAAGGCTTGATGCGTTCCGCGCAGCTGCGGGCGCTGGCGGAAGCGGCGGTTTGAACCGCACGCGCCCGCAGTCACGATCGCCTGATATTGACCAACGATCGTATTGTTTGCGGCACCGACCGCGACGCCATTCACTTCCTCGACACCCCCCGACGTCTGCGCCGTGGCCGCGATCGACGTCGGTGCGGCGCTGAATGTGCGACATGATCGCAACCGCGCGACGACTGATCGCCGATCCGATCGCAACCGAGCTGCGTGCCGTTCGCGAGCGTGACCGACGTCGCGCGCGGCCCGGTTGAACCGCGCGGCTCGGCCTCTTACGAGTGTCCGTAGAGGTTTGCGCGGGCCCATCCGTGCGTGCCGGTAGAAGGCGCGCCGTGCCGCCGCCCACACGTGCCCCGGCGCATTTGCCGCTGCGATTGCCGCTGCGATTGCCGCTTGCTAGACTGGCCGCGCCTGTTTGCCGCCCGCCTGTCGCCGAAGCCAGGCGTTACAGTCGTCGTTGCCATGCCGACCCGCGCATACAACCAAGCCCTATCGGAGACGCCATGTCCTACATGCTGCTCATCGTCGAAGCCACCGACCAACGCGAGGAGCGCGGCGAACCCGCGGGCCGCGATCTCTATGACCAGATGGAGCGTTTCGCCGAGAACCTCAAGGCGCGCGGCAAGCTGCTCGCGGTCGAGTCGCTGACTTCGCAGAAGGACGCCGTGCGCGTGCAGGTCCGCCACGGTCAGCCGAAGCTCGTCGACGGGCCGTTCGCCGAGGCCAAGGAGATGATCGGCGGCTTCTTTCTGTTGAACTGCGACACCCGCGAAGAGGCCGTGGCGATCGCGCAGGCCTGCCCGGCGGCGGCGTGGTGCACGGTCGAGGTGCGCAAGATCGGGCCGTGCTTCATCTAGCCACGCGCGACACCTGCGCACATCGGCTTCGGTGTTTTCCCTGGGATGGCGGGACTGTCGCGCATGTCGATCCGCCTGTGCATCGCGCGTCGTGTGAGTAGGGAGCGACCCCGCGTGGATCCAGTAAGCAATGCCCACGAATTCACTCACGACAAACCGTTAACAACCAGGAGCAACGACATGCGATTCATGATCATCGTCAAGGCCACGGCCACGAGCGAAGCCGGCGAAATGCCCGAACCGTCACTGATCGCCGCGATGGGCGCGTACCACGAAGAACTCGCGAAGGCCGGCGTGCTGCTCGACGCGACCGGTCTGCAGCCGAGCTCGAAAGGCTGGCGCGTGCGCTATAGCGGCGGCAAACGGACCGTCGTCGATGGACCATTCGCGGAGACCAAGGAGCTGATCGCGGGCTACACGCTGATCCAGGTGCGCTCGCGCGAGGAGGCGGTGGAATGGGCGCGGCGTTTCCCCGCGCCGTTCGGCGAGCAAGCCGACGGCGAAATCGAAGTGCGGCAGCTGTTCGAACTCGACGACTTCGAGCCCGGCCCGGAAGTCGAGCGCTTCCGCAAGCTGCAAGAAGATCGCGGCTGATCGCATGACTCACGTCTGGGAGCTCGCGTACATGGACCCGAACGCGCAGCCATCGGCAGCAGGCGAAGGCTAAGGCCGTGACGATACAGGCCACCCATCGTGCGATCGACGCTGTCTGGCGGATCGAAGCCGCGAAGGTCATCGCCCACGTCGCGCGGATCGTCCGCGACGTGGGGCTCGCCGAGGAACTCGCGCAGGACGCGCTGGTGGCCGCGCTCGAGCATTGGCCGGACGCGGGGGTGCCCGACAACCCCGGAGCCTGGCTCATGACGACCGCGAAAAACCGCGCGCTCGATCGCCTGCGCCAGGAAGCGCTGCATGCGCGCAAACGTGAGGAGCTCGGCCACGATCTCGACGCGATCGAAGCGCACGTGGTGCCCGATTTCGTCGATGCGCTCGATGCCGCGCGCGCCGACGACATCGGCGACGATCTGCTGCGGCTTATCTTCACGGCGTGCCATCCGGTGCTGTCGACCGATGCGCGCGTCGCGCTGACGCTGCGCCTGCTCGGCGGTCTCACCATCGACGAAATCGCACGCGCGTTTCTCGTGCCGGAGCCGACCATCGCGCAGCGGATCGTGCGCGCGAAGCGCACGCTGTCGGCGGCGCGCGTGCCGTTCGAGGTGCCGCAGGCGGATGCGCGCGCGGTGCGGCTCGCGTCGGTGCTGCAGGTGATCTACCTGATTTTCAACGAGGGTTATGCGGCGACGGCCGGCGACGACTGGATGCGCCCGGCGCTATGCGAAGAGGCGTTGCGGCTCGGGCGGGTGTTGAGCGGCCTCGTCTCCGACGAAAGCGAGGTCCACGGTCTCGTCGCGCTGATGGAGATTCAGGCGTCGCGCACGCATGCGCGCACCGATGCGCAGGGGCGTCCGGTGCTGCTGCCCGATCAGGATCGCAGCCGTTGGGACCCGCTGCTGATTCGCCGCGGCCTCGCTGCGTTGGACACCGCGCATGCGCTCGGCGGCGCGAGCGGGCCGTATGCGTTGCAGGCAGCGCTCGCCGCCTGTCATGCGCGCGCGCGTCGCGCCGAGGACACCGACTGGGGGCAGATCGTCGCGCTTTACGATGCGTTGGCGCAGGTCGCGCCGTCGCCGGTGGTCGAGTTGAATCGCGCGGTCGCGGTGGGGATGGCGTTCGGACCGGCGGCCGGACTCGAGATCGTCGATGCGCTTGCCGCCGATTCGGCGCTCACGAACTATCACTGGCTGCCGAGCGTGCGTGGCGATTTGCTGGTCAAGCTTGGACGCGTCGATGAAGCGCGCGCGGAGTTCGAGCGCGCCGCCGCGATGACGCGCAATACGCGCGAGCGCGAGTTGCTGCTCGAGCGTGCGCGCGGGCTTGCACACTGAAGCTCGAGCGCCTCCGGGTGCCGCCTCAACGAATCAGCTGCCGCACGCCCAACGCAACGATCAATCCGCCGCACACGCGATCGACCCACATCTTGCCGCGCCGATACGCCGACGCGTTGAAGATCAGCCGTCCGCCGAACCACAGCAGATAACACGCGCCCGCGATCCTGACCACGAGCGCGAGCCACGGAAACGTGGCGAACACGATGCCGACACCGAGAATCGCGCAGCTTGCCCAGAACAGATTGACGAGCACGATGCCGGCGACCATCGCGAGCGCTTCGATGCGTGTCGCCGAAGCGG
>DATAQT010000120.1:0-3595 GCA_036264535.1 Paraburkholderia sp.
GCTCGAACAGGTTGACCGCCGGCGTGCAGAACAGCCTGAAATTGCCCGCGTCGATCGCGTTGTGCAGCCGCGCGACGCTGCGCTCGAGCCACACGACGATCTCGAACTCGTTGCCCTGGGCGCGTGCGAGCAGCGAGCGCAACCCGGTGAATTCGACGAAGCGCAAGCGCTCGGGACACGCGAAATATTCCTGCAGCAACCGGTAGCCGCTGAACGACCGGTCGCTGTACGGCAGCATCGCCTCGTGTTCGTCGAAGCCGATCGCGCGCAACGCCGCCGCGTCATATGACTGGCTGACGAATTCGCCTTCCTGCGCCGCCGGGGTGCGCACCGTGTAGCCGACGCCGTTCGCGAGCAACTGTTCGTAGATCAGACCCGGCAATTCGTCGGCGCCGGCGAGATGGACCGGCAGGCTGTCGAGCGCGAGCATCTTCGCCTGCACGCCGGACAGCGTGCGCAAGCGCAGGCGCAGGCCCGCGCGAACCTGCCGGCCGGACAGCGACGGTGGCACGAGGCCCGCCGCGGCGAGCGCGGCCGGTGTGTCGAAGTAGCGCGCGTCGGCGAGTTCGAGCGGCCACAGGGTCACCTCGTGCGCGCTGCGGTATTCGCACGCAGTGCGCTCGCCGAAGCCGGTCACGCTGCGCAGCACGGTGTGGCGGGCGACCGCGTGACCGGCGGCGGGCAGATCCTGCGACGCGTCAGGATGCATCTGCACCACCGCCATCGACGGAATCGGCGACAGGTAGTGCGGGTAGATCATCTCCAGCAGGTGCTGGGTGAACACCGGATATTGCGCATCGAGCTTCAACTGCACGCGCGCGGCGAGAAACGCGAAACCCTCGATCAGCCGCTCGACATAAGGATCCGCGCACTCGAAGCCTGCCATGCCGAGCCGGCCGGCGATCTTCGGGTACTCGCTCGCAAACTCCGCGCCCATCTCGCGGACGTGCTGCAGCTCGCGGTTGTAATAACGAAGAAGACGTGGATCCATGATGGTCAGCCGAAGTGTTGCGACACGCGGAATTCGCCCGTCTCGAGATCGACGTCGGTTCGCAGATAGAGGCCGAGCGGCATCGGTTGCGCCCACATCTGAGCCTCGATGCGAAAACTGAGCGAGCGGCTGTCCATCCGCGTGTCGTCGACGCTCACGGTGACCTGCACCGTTTCGGCGATCAGACGCGGCTCGAAATCGAGCAGCGCGACGCGGATGCGATTCTGCAGAATGGCGGCGTCGATGCCCGACAATGCGGCGCCGGCCAGATCGGGAATACCGAAATTCAGCACGGAGTTGCCGACATGGTCGAGCCCGTCGAGCTCATCGCCGCCCCAATGGCGGGTGCAGTTCAGCAACGCGGCAATGTCGCGGGTCACGCACTCGCGCAGGCGCGCAGCGGTGATCACACGCTGCTCGCGGCTCTCGTCGGGCTCGGCCGGCGCGAGATCGGTCAGCCGGTCGAGCAGCGAAGGCTGCAGGCGTTCCTGGGGTGTCAGTTCCGCCATCCGGTCAATCTCCTGAGTGCGCGGCGAACGTCACCGAACGCAGGTCGAGCAGCGAATACTCTGCGGTGTCGGTGACGAACACGCGCTGGCCTCGACCGACGAAGCAGTCGCCGCCCTGCCCGATCCACTCCGTATGCGTCGCGAGCGCGAGGCCAGAGACGCCGGCGCGTTCGCTGCCCGGATATCGGCACGGCACGAAACCGACTCCCTCGGCACCGCTTTGCCAGGTGATCTGCACCGGGGCCCAGATCTTGTCGCGCAGATCGGTCGGCGCTTCGAACGTCAACGACCGTATCTGCGCGAACGGAACCCACGCGTAGCCGGTCTTCAAAATCAGTTCGAGGCACGGGCCGAACCGTGGATCGGCATCCGCGATCCATTCGAACGGCTCACCATCGATAGCGCCGGCGACCGTCCCGGCCGCCTCGAAGGCGTTCGCGCGCAACTCGAGCGCCTCGCCGACGCGCCCCGCGCACAGCGCCCGCAGCGACTGCGCGAGAGGCGCGTGCCACGGGGCCGGCTCGCCGATCACGTTCGCACTCGCGTTGCCGGTGAGCACCGCTTCGCGCTCCCGTTCACCCCACAACGCCAAGGCGTACGCGCTCACCATCAACGCGTTCTGCTCCTCCAGTTCACCGGCGAGCTGCAGTTGTTGCGCGGCGCGCTCCCAGTCGCCGAGCAGCGCCAGCAGTTGGAACAGGAACACGCGCAGCCTGGCATCGGCGGGCCGGCGTCTGACCTCGGCGGACAGGGCGCGTAACGCCTCTTGCAGTTGCCCGCTCGCAAACAGCGTTTCGGGACTGCTGACGACAGAAGAAATGCTCACGGTGGAAAGTCCGTTCAACGAATGAATGCCGGACCACGGGCCCGGTCCTGGAACGCCGGTGCGCTCACTGCTTCGCAACCTGCTGGATGTCGTAGGTGAAGTCCTTCGTGCCGCCGTTTGCCTTGCCTTCGTCATCCTGCGGCTGGAACGAATACTTGAACTTGCCGAAGTGCAGCGTGATGTTTTCGGTGAGACGCTCGTCGCCGCCGCTGCCACCCGTCGACACCGACGTGATCAGCACGCCTTCGCTGAGCTCGATCGTCACGAAGTCGGTCTGCTGACCGGTCGCGTTGGTCACGTACAGGTCCGCGGTTTCGACGCGCGCGCCCGTACAGCACGCGTTCAGGATCGCATTCGAGCAACTGTCGATGTACTTGGTGATGGTGATGTCCTGGATGTTCGCCTTACCGCCCGATGCATAGCCCGCGCCGGTATGCAGGTTGCCGGTGTTGTTGACGCCCCACGACCACGCAATGATCGGAACCTGGTTCTTGTGCTTCGAATGATTGGACGCGCCCTGGATCGTGACCGAACCAGTGCCGAATTTCAGGTGCATGTCGAATGCCATAGTTACCTCTGCTCGTTGCTAATGAGTGTGTTCGCCGGTCCGACGAACGATAGGACCGGAGCGTCCCCGCTCCGGATAGGGGTCTTGCGAGACAGCCTGCCGCCCGGCGCCTACGCGGCACGCGCAGCGGGCAAACGCGACACGAGACGCAGCGACACGGTCAGGCCTTCCAGCTGGTAATGCGGCTTCAGGAAGAACTTCGAGGTGTAGTAACCCGGGTTGTCCTCGACTTCCTCGACGACCACCTGCGCGGCGGCCAGCGGCTTGCGCGCCTTGGTTTCCTCGCTGGAGTTCACCGGGTCGCCGTCGACGTAATTCATCACCCAGTTGGAGAGCCAGTTCTCCATCTGCTCGCGGGTGCTGAACGAGCCGATCTTGTCGCGCACGATGCACTTCAGGTAATGCGCGAAGCGGCAGCACGCGAACATATAGGGCAGTCGTGCCGACAGGTTCGAGTTCGCCGTTGCCGACGGATCGTCGTACTCCTCCGGCTTCGCAACCGACTGCGCGCCGATGAACGCGGCCAGATCCGAGTTTTTCCGGTGCACGAGCGGCATCAACCCCATCTTGTCCAGCTCGGCCGAGCGGCGGTCGGTGATCGCGATTTCGGCCGGGCACTTCATGTCTACTCCGCCGTCGTCGCTCGGGAACGTATGCACCGGCAGGTCTTCCACGGTGCCGCCCGATTCCACGCCGCGAAT
>DATAQT010000259.1:0-2094 GCA_036264535.1 Paraburkholderia sp.
GAATGGAACCGCAACACGTTCATCCCGACCGTCGGCAAGCGCGGCGCGGCGATCATCGAAGCGCGCGGCCTGTCGTCGGCGGCATCGGCGGCTAACGCTGCGATCGACCACGTGCGTGACTGGGTGCTCGGCACGAACGGCAAGTGGGTCACGATGGGTATTCCGTCGGACGGCTCGTACGGCATCCCCGAAGACATCATCTACGGCGTGCCGGTGACCTGCGAAAACGGCGAGTACAAGCGCGTCGAAGGTCTGGCAATCGACGCGTTCTCGCGCGAAAAGATGGACGGCACGCTGCAGGAACTGCTGGAAGAGCGCGAAGGCGTTCAGCACCTGCTCGGCTAAGCACCCGATGCGAATGAACCGGAACTCCGAAGCGGCAGCGCGGCGGGTTCCGGTTTTTTTCGTGCGAATGGCCGTGCAATCACCGCCATTCGCCTCTGATTCGAACGTGCTTTGCCGTTGCCCGACGGCGGTGGCACAGAGCACGCCCGAATCCGATTCCCCCTAATCCTCACCACGCCCCACACGCCGAAGATGCGCGTTCTCACACCCGCCGAAGTGCTGTTTGAGGGCGAAGCGCCGCCCGCTGTGCTGCCTGCCTGCGATCACTATGCGGGCAGCGAAAAGCTGATGCTGAAGTCGCTTGCGTTGCAGCAGCAAATCGGCCCGGTGTTCGATATCACGCTCGATTGCGAAGACGGCGCGCAGGTCGGCCGCGAGGCCGAGCACGCGGAGCTGGTCGCATCGCTGCTGGGCGGCGAGCATGACCGCTTCGGCCGCGTCGGCGTACGCATCCACGACTTTGCTCACGCGCACTGGCGCGACGACGTGCGCCTGATTCTGCGCGCCGCGAAGCGAGCACCCGCTTACATCACACTGCCGAAAATCCGCAACGTCCACGATGCCGCCGAAATGACCGCGTTCATCGAGGCGACGCGGCGCGAGCTCGGCATCGCGGAGCCGGTGCCGGTGCAACTGCTAGTCGAAACACACGGCGCGCTCACGCGCGTGTTCGAACTGGCCGCGCTGCCGGGTGTCGAGGCCCTGAGCTTCGGCCTGATGGACTTCGTCTCCGCGCACGACGGCGCGATCCCCGATACCGCGATGCGCTCGCCGGGCCAGTTCGATCATCCGCTCGTGCGGCGCGCCAAGCTCGAGATTTCGGCGGCCTGTCATGCATACGGCAAAGTGCCGTCGCACAACGTCAGCACCGAAGTGCGCGACATGAGCGTGGTCGCGAACGACGCGCAGCGAGCCCGCAACGAGTTCGGCTACACGCGCATGTGGAGCATCCACCCGGCGCAGATCGAGGCGATCGTCGCCGCGTTCGCGCCGCGTGACGAAGAAATCGCGACGGCCACCGAAATCCTGCTGGCCGCGCAGTCGGCGCATTGGGGCCCGACGCGTCACGGCGACACGCTGCACGACCGCGCGAGCTACCGCTATTACTGGTCGGTTCTGCGCCGCGCGCAAACCACCGGGCGCGCTGTTCCACAAGAAGCGGCGCCGCTTTTTGCGAAAGTGGGCGCTAACGGATAGCCGGCCTCATCAGCGACGCGCTTTAAGCGGCGCGACTTAAACTGTAGTGATGAGCCGGCACACAGGAGAAGGCGGAAGATGAGCGAGACGACGCAAGCTGCTGGCGCAACAGGCGGCAACGAAACACAAAGCGGCTTCAAACCGAAGAAATCCGTTGCGCTGTCCGGCGTGACCGCGGGCAACACCGCGCTGTGCACGGTCGGCAAGACCGGCAATGATCTGCACTATCGCGGCTACGACATTCTCGACATCGCCAGCGCGTGTGAATTCGAGGAAATCGCGTATCTGCTGGTTCACGGCAAACTGCCGACCCAGGCCGAGCTGACGGCGTACAAGACCAGGCTGAAGGCGATGCGCGGCCTGCCCGCGAACGTGAAGGCCGCGCTCGAATGCATTCCGGCCGGCGCGCACCCGATGGACGTGATGCGCACCGGCGTGTCGGTGCTCGGCACCGTGCTGCCCGAGAAAGATGACCACAACCTGCCCGGCGCGCGCGATATCGCCGACAAGCTGATGGCCTCGCTCGGCTCGATGCTGCTGTACTGGTATCAC
>DATAQT010000352.1:0-6762 GCA_036264535.1 Paraburkholderia sp.
GAGACGCAGATCGTCGGCCAGATGAAGGACGCGGTGCGCACGGCGTCAGAAGCCGGTGCGCTCGGCACGTATCTCAACCAGTTGTTCCAGCGCACCTTCGCCGTTGCGAAGGAAGTGCGCACGACGACTGAAATCGGCGCGCAATCCGTTTCCATGGCCGCCGCGGCCGTGCGTCTCGCGCAGCGCATCTTCGAGAATATTTCGAGCCAGCGCGTTTTGTTCATCGGCGCGGGCGAAATGATCGAACTGTGCGCGACGCACTTCGCCGCGCAGAATCCGCGTGAGCTGGTCGTCGCGAACCGCACGGCGGAGCGTGGCGAGAAGCTCGCCGGGCGCTTCAACGGCCGCGCGATTCCGCTCTCCGAGTTGCCCGCGCGCATGCATGAATTCGACATCATCGTGTCGTGCACGGCGTCGACGCTGCCGATCATCGGTCTCGGCGCGGTCGAGCGCGCGGTGAAAGCCCGCCGCCACCGTCCGATCTTCATGGTCGACCTCGCCGTGCCGCGCGACATCGAGCCCGAAGCCGGCCAGCTCGAAGACGTGTTCCTCTACACCGTCGACGACCTCGGCGCGATCGTGCGTGAAGGCAACGCGTCGCGTCAGGCCGCGGTCGCGCAAGCGGAAGCGATCATCGAGACGCGCGTCGCGAATTTCATGCAGTGGCTCGATGCGCGCAGCATCCGCGTGAACTGGTGGTCGCGAACCGCACGGCCGAGCGCGGCATGCGGCTCGCCGAGCGCTTCAACGGCCGGGCCATCCCGCTCTCCGAGCTGCCCGCGCGCATGCACGAATTCGACATCATCGTGTCGTGCACCGCGTCCACGTTGCCAATCATTGGGCTCGGCGCGGTCGAGCGCGCGGTGAAGGCACGCCGCCACCGGCCTATTTTTATGGTCGACCTCGCAGTGCCCCGCGACATCGAATCCGAAGCCGGCCAGCTCGAAGACGTGTTCCTGTACACCGTCGACGACCTCGGCGCGATCGTCCGCGAAGGCAATGCATCGCGCCAGGCCGCGGTCGCGCAAGCCGAAGCGATCATCGAAACACGTGTGCAGACCTTCATGCAATGGCTCGACGCGCGCAGCATCGTGCCGGTGATCCGCCATATGCACACGCAGGCCGATGCGCTGCGCCGCGCGGAAGTCGAACGCGCGCAGAAAATGCTTGCGCGCGGCGACGACCCGGCCGCGGTGCTCGAAGCGCTGTCGCAATCGCTCACCAACAAGCTGATCCACGGTCCTACGCACGCGCTGAATCGCGCGGGTAGCGACAACCGCGACAAGCTGATCGAGCTGATGAGCGGCTTCTACAAACACTCCAACTCCTCCGAGCGTTAGCGGCGCAGTTCTCGCCGCACCCCGCGCGTCACGGCCGTGGCCCGCGAAGTGCTTCCGCCCCGGGCATTCGCCCATTCCCTGCCGCATTCTTTTCGGAGTCCCCTCCGCTACCCGCCCGATGAAAACGAGCATGCAACGCAAGCTCGACCAGCTGACCACCCGGCTGGCCGAACTGAACGACCTGTTGAGCCGCGAGGACATCACCACCAACCTCGACCAATATCGCAAGCTCACACGCGAGCACGCCGAGCTCGACCCGGTCGTCGAACATTACGGGCTCTGGCGCCAGGCGCAGAACGACGCGGCCACCGCGCAGGAGCTGCTCGCCGACGCGTCGATGCGTGATTTCGCCGAAGAGGAAATCCGCGCGGCGCGCGATCGCATGGAAACGCTCGGCGTCGAGCTGCAGAAAATGCTGCTGCCGAAAGACCCGAACGACGATCGCAACATCTACCTCGAAATCCGCGCGGGCACCGGCGGCGACGAATCCGCGCTGTTCGCGGGCGATCTGCTGCGCATGTATTTGCGCTATGCCGAGCGCAATCGGTGGCAGGTCGAGATGATGTCGGCGAGCGAATCGGATCTTGGCGGCTACCGTGAAGTGATCGTGCGGATCGCCGGCGACGCCGCGTATTCGAAGCTCAAGTTCGAGTCCGGCGGCCACCGTGTGCAACGTGTGCCGGCCACCGAAACGCAGGGCCGCATCCATACCTCGGCGTGCACGGTCGCGGTGATGCCTGAAGCGGACGAGATCGGCGAAGTCGAGATCAATCCGGCCGATCTGCGCATCGACACGTTCCGCGCGTCGGGCGCGGGCGGCCAGCACATCAACAAGACCGATTCGGCGGTGCGCGTCACTCACTTGCCGACTGGGATCGTCGTCGAATGTCAGGACGACCGTTCGCAGCACAAGAACAAGGACCGCGCGCTGAAGGTGCTCGCCGCGCGCATCAAGGACAAGCAGGCCCACGAGCAGCAGGCGAAGGAGGCGGCGACGCGCAAGAGCCTGATCGGCTCGGGCGACCGCTCGGAACGGATCCGCACGTACAACTTCCCGCAAGGCCGCCTCACCGATCACCGCATCAACCTGACGCTGTATCGCCTTGACGCGCTCATGGACGGCGATCTCGACGAACTGATCGCGGCGCTCGTCAGCGAGCATCAGGCCGAACTGCTGGCCTCGCTCGGCGACGCTGACTAACGCTCCGGCAATGACCCACGTCTCGTCAGTCCCGCTCGATCCCGCCGCTTCGCCCGCCACGGCCGATGCGCTGTTGCGCGCGTCGCCGCTGCCGCCGCTCGAAGCGCGAATTCTGCTCACGCACGCGCTCGGCTGGCGGCGCACGCAGCTGATCACACGCGGCGAGGAGCCGCTCGAGCACGAGAGTGTCGAGCGTTATCGCGCGCTCGAAGCGCGGCGCCTGGCCGGCGAGCCGGTCGCGCAGCTCGTCGGTGCGCGTGAGTTTTTCGGGCTGGAGTTCGAGGTCACGCCGCACGTGCTGATTCCGCGTCCCGAAACCGAACTGCTGGTCGAGACCGCGCTCGCGGCGATCGAACAGCGGCCGCGCCCGCGTGTGCTCGATCTCGGCACCGGAACCGGCGCCATCGCGGTAGCGATCGCGTCGATGCGGCCCGACGCGCAGGTCTGGGCGCTCGACCGTTCGGCCGACGCGCTCGCGATCGCCGCGCGCAACGGTGCGCGCCTGCTTGACGCGAAGCGCCCGGGCGGCGCCGTCGCGTTTCTGCACAGCGATTGGTACGGCTCGCTCGGCGCCGCACTGCGTTTCGACGCGATCGTCAGCAATCCACCGTATATCGCGAGCGGCGACCCGCATCTGCGCGAAGGCGATCTGCGCTTCGAGCCGCGCGGCGCGCTTACCGACGAAGCCGACGGCCTCAGCGCAATCCGCGCGATCGTCGCTGGTGCGCCCGAGCGCCTCGCCGCCGACGGCGCGCTGTGGATCGAGCATGGCTACGACCAGGCGGAAGCCGTGCGCGCGTTGCTGAGCGCGGGGGGTTTTGCCGAGGTCCATTCGGAGCGCGATCTCGCCGGCATCGAGCGGATCAGCGGAGGCGTGCTGCGCGCCGCCGCGGCATAAGCGAGCATGCCGCGGCTAAAACCCTTGGCGCGACGCGGCTGCGGCCGCCCGAAGCGAAATCCGCTATCATTTCAGCCTATTCCCTTCCTCTCTCGGAACCGCAAGGTCAGTCATGGATACGCAACAACGCATCAAGCAAATCGTCGACGGCAACAACGTCGTTCTCTTCATGAAGGGCACGGCCCAGTTCCCGATGTGTGGATTCTCCGGCCGCGCCATCCAGATCCTGAAGGCGTGCGGCGCCGGTGAAATCAAGACCGTCAACGTGCTCGAAGACGACGAAGTCCGCCAGGGCATCAAGGTGTTCTCGAACTGGCCGACCATTCCGCAGTTGTACGTGAAGGGCGAATTCATCGGCGGCTCGGACATCATGATGGAGATGTACGAATCGGGCGAGCTGCAGCAGCTGTTCGCCGCAGCCTGAGCGTTCTTCGCGTCGTTCGCTTCATCAGGCGCCGCAAGCCATGCTGCAAACCCGCACTGCGGCGCCCCGCCGTCTGATCATCGCGATCACCGGCGCCACCGGCGCCATCTACGGCATCCGGCTGCTCGAGACGTTGCGCCGGCTGGGCGGCGTCGAGAGCCACCTGCTGATTTCGACCGCAGGTTGGCTCAACATCCAGCACGAACTCCAGTTGGGCAAGGAAGACGTGCATCCGCTCGCGGATGTCGTCCATTCGGTGCGCGACGTCGGCGCGAGCATCGCGTCCGGCTCGTTCGCGACCGACGGCATGATCGTCGCGCCGTGTTCGATGAAAACGCTCGCGAGCATCGCACACGGGTTTGCCGACAACCTGATCACCCGCGCCGCCGACGTCACGCTCAAGGAGCGTCGCCGCCTCGTGCTGCTGGTGCGCGAAACGCCGTTCAATCTCGCGCATCTGCGCAATATGACCGCCGTCACAGAAATGGGCGGCGTGATCTTCCCGCCCCTGCCCGCGTTTTATAACCAGCCTGCTTCGATCGACGAGATGGTCGACCACACGGTCGCGCGCGTGCTCGATCTGTTTGCGCTGGGACCGGCGCTGTCGCCCGCATGGGAAGGATTGCGCGGCGCGCAGGATTAAACGCGCCCCTGCGGATTAACAATAAGCGCGACACAATCAATTCCGCCCGGACCCATTTATCAAACTGACGTGCGGACCTATAGTGGTAGCAACCCAATTTTCTCGTGCCGTGTTCGCGCGGCCGCGTTGCTGTCATGAACCGCTTACCTTCGCTTTTCCTCTCTCACGGCGCACCGACGCTGCCGATCGATCCGTCGATGCCGTCTGCCGAGTTCGGTGCGCTGAGCACGCAATTGCCGCGTCCCGAGGCCATCCTGATGTTGTCGGCGCACTGGGGCACCGCGCAACCGCTCGCGAGCATCGCGACGACGCCTGAAACCATCCACGATTTCTACGGCTTTCCGCGCCAACTCTACGAAATCCAGTACCCGGCGCCGGGTGCGCCCGACGTCGCGCGCAGCGCCGCCGCGCTGCTCGGCGCGAGTGGCATCGCCGCGGACGTGCAGCCGCACGGACTCGACCACGGTGCATGGGTGCCGATGCTGCTGATGTTCCCGCAAGCGGACGTACCGATCGCGCAACTGTCGATTCAGCCGCACATGGACGCTGCGCATCATTTCCGCGTCGGCCGTGCACTACGCGCGCTGAAGGACGAAGGGGTGATGGTGATCGGTTCCGGCCAGATCACGCACAATCTGCGCGCCGCCGATTTCTCCGCGCGCCCGGAAGACGCCGATCCACGCGTGAGCGAATTCACCGACTGGTTCGAGGACAAGCTCATCGCGCGCGATATCGACGCGCTGCTCGACTATCGCCGCCAGGCGCCGCACGCGGTGCTGATGCACCCGACTGACGAGCATCTGTTGCCGGTGTTCGCCGCGCTCGGCGCCGCCGACGACGACTATTCGCTCGCGATCCAGTCACTCGGCACCTATCAGCGCTCACTCGCGATGACGAACTACGTGTTCGGCACGGCCTGATCGGGCGCGAAGCCATCCCGGAAACGGACAACAAAAAGCCCGCCTGATCATCGATCAGGCGGGCTTTTTATCTGGCGCGAAGGACGCGCCGCGAGCGGATCCGCCGGTCTCGAACGGCGCTCAGTGCGCGCCGATGCCTTCGAGCACTTCGTCGTGCACCTGCCGCTCTTCGAGATACTCCGAGCGATAGCCGCTGTTCACGCCCCAGAAGTAGAACACCAGCGAGAAGGCGATCACGACCAGCATGTCCCAGCCGTACGGCAGGATGCCGAAGCCGCCAAACTCCTTGCTGCCGATCAGCGACAGGATCGCCATGATCGGCAGATACGCGACCAGCCACCACGCGGCCTTCAGATCGCGCCCCCAGCCCTCGAAGCCCGACTTCGCCTGGAAGTAGAAGTACACCGGCAGCGCGACGACCATCAGCAGAATGATTTCGCCGGTCAGCGGCCACTTCGCCCAGTACAGGATCAGCGACGCGCAGACGAACGCGAACGGCGCGATCACCTTCATGCCGGCGATGCGCAACGGACGCTCGAGATCGGTCGCCTTGCGACGCAGCGACATCAGGCTGATCGGGCCGGTCAGGTACGAGATCACCGTCGCGACCGAGATCACGGCCGCGAGCGAGCTCCAGCCGCGGAAGAAGAACAGGAAGATGAACGACACGATCAGGTTGAACCACATCGCCGCCCGCGGCACGCCGTAAAACGGATGCACCTGGCCGAAAATCTTCGGCATCGTGTTGTTGCGCTCCATTGCGTAGATCATCCGCGTGGTGGTCGCCATATAGGTCGTACCGGTGCCGCTCGGGCTCACGAATGCGTCGACGTACAGCAGGATCGCCAGCCAGTTCAAATTCAGCGCGATCGCCAGTTCCGCAAACGGCGAAGCGAAAGTGAGGTGGCTCCAGCCCTTCATCACGTCGGCCGGGTTCACCGCGCCGATATACGCGATCTGCAGCAGCACGTAGATCACGAGCGCGAGCAGGATCGAGCCGATCACCGCGAACGGCACGCTCCTGGCCGGATTGCGCGCTTCACCGGCGAGGTTGATCGGGCTCTGGAAACCGTTGAACGCGAACACGATCCCGCTCGTCGCCACCGCGGTCAGCACCGACGACCAGCCGTAAGGCGCGAAGGTGCTCGCTTCGCCGAAGTTTTCCTTGTGAAAACCCGTCAGCATCAAGCCGAGGATCGTCGCGCCGGGGATCAGGAACTTGAAGATCGTGATCGC
This sequence comes from Paraburkholderia sp., assembly GCA_036264535.1. Lineage (GTDB taxonomy): Bacteria > Pseudomonadota > Gammaproteobacteria > Burkholderiales > Burkholderiaceae > Paraburkholderia. The sequence goes on from DATAQT010000352.1 coordinate 6,663, forward strand.
CGAATTGGCGCGCGCGAACAGTTTGACGCCCCAGTAGTTCAGCAGGAAGTAAATGATCACCAGGCCAGCGGACAGCAATAACCCGTTGGTGGTTAATGAT
>DATAQT010000365.1:0-1700 GCA_036264535.1 Paraburkholderia sp.
CGCGCGCGTTCAATTATGGCCTGAGCATCGACGTGATGGCGATCGTGCTGCGCAGCGCGAACCAGCAATCCGCCGACGCCACCGTCGCGAAGACCGACCTCGGCCTGCTCTGGCAGGAATGGCAGATCGTCGCGCAAGCGCGGCAGTTGTTCATCAAGACGCGCTTCCAGCAGGACACGCTGCCGCTGCTGCAACAACAGCTCGACCTCGCGCGCACGCGCTACGAACGGATGGCCGAAGCGCGCCGCGACGGCAACCTGACCGACGACACGCTGACTGCTGCGCTCACCGCGTATAGTGACGCGCGCAAGCAATACACCGACGCCGAACGCGCCGCGCAGCAGACGCATCACGATCTGAACGCATTGCTCGGCCTCGCACCCGAGGTCCAGTTGCAACTGACCGGCAGCGAGGACATCACCCCGCTGACCGATCCCACGCTCGACGCGGCGCTCGCCTCACTCGCGCAACGCCGTCCCGACCTGATCGCACTGCAAGCAGGCTACGAAGCGCAGGAACAGAAATATCGCGCGGCGATTCTGAGCCAGTTTCCGAGCCTGTCAGTAGGCTTCGTGCGGGCGCGCGACACGTCGAACATCTACACCAGCGGTTTCCAGATCAACCTGAGCCTGCCGATCTTCAACCGTAACCAGGGCAACGTCGCGATCGAAAAAGCCACTCGCCAGCGGCTGCACGACGAATATCAAACGCGCCTGAACCAGGCCTACGCGGACGTCGCGCAACTGCGCGCGGACCAGACGATCCTCACGCGCCAATTGCAGCAGACCGAGTCCGCGCTGCCCGATGTCGACCTCGCCGCGCAGCATGCGGCCGCCGCTTACGCCGAACACAACCTCGCGCTCGGCGCGTACACCGACGCGCAAAGCGCCGCGCTCACCAAACGTATCGACGTCGCGACATTGCGCGAGTCGCTCGCCGAACAACGCGTCGGCTTGCAGGCGCTGCTGGGCAGCGCGATTCCCGACGCCTTCTCCTCCGCTCAGAACTTCATCGACACTCATGCGAAATAGCCCACTCCCAACGCCACGGCCACGCGTCGCCGCTGTTGCGCTCGCGCTCGCCTGCGCCGCGCTGCTGGGCGCGGCCGTTCATGCGGCTAGCGCGGCCAGTGCCGCCGATAGCCCCGCCGCAGCCGACACCGCTGACCAACCCGTCGTCTCCGTGCAAACCGTTCGCGTGCAGCGCGCCGAGATCGCGCAACCGGTGCGCGGCGTCGGCATCGTCGCGGCATCCGCAGCCAATCTCACGACGATCAATCTGCCGTACCTCGCGCGCATCGTGCAGATGCGCGTGCAGTCCGGCCAGACCGTCACGCGCGGCACGCCGCTGTTCGTCGTGCAGGCCGATCCGGCCGCCGTGCTCGCCGCGACCCAGGCGAAGAGCGCGGTGACGCTCGCGCAAGGCGAGCTCGCGCGCACACAGTCGCTGTACGACAAGGGACTCGCCACGCAGTCGCAACTCGCGAGCGCCCGCAAGGCCGCCGCCGACGCGCAGCAGGCGCTCGCCGCGCAGAATCAGACCGGCGTCGCGAGCGGCAGCAAGGTCGTGACCGCGCCGCTCGACGGCGTGGTCCTGCAACTGTCGGCGGCTCAGGGCGACCAGGTGCAGGCCGGCGCGGCGATCCTGCAACTGGCCGCAGGCAACGGCCGCGATGCGCGCGCCAACGTGATGCTCGGCGT
>DATAQT010000369.1:0-2786 GCA_036264535.1 Paraburkholderia sp.
ATCGCATGACGGGTCTCGTGCGTCGCCGAACCGATATGCGGCAGCGCGACCACGTTCGGCATGGACAGCAGGGGCGAGTCGGCCGGCAACGGTTCGGTGTCGAACACGTCGAGACCCGCGCCGTGAATCGTGCCGTCGCGCAGGGCCTCGATCAGCGCCGCTTCGTCGACGGTCGCGCCGCGTGACGCGTTGATCAGGATCGCGCTCTTCTTCATCGCGCGCAGTTCGGCCGCGCCGATCAGATGCCGCGTCTGCGGCGTGAGCGGCACCTGCAGACAGACGAAATCGGACTGCGCGAGCAATTCAGCCAGCTCGACGCGCCGCGCGCCATACGCCTGTTCCGCTTGAGGATTCGCGCTGCGGTTCGTGTACAGCACCTTCATGTTGAAGCCGGGCGCCGCGCGGCGCGCGACCGCGCCGCCGATCCGCCCAAGCCCGACGATGCCGATCGTCTTGCCCTGCACGTCGAGCCCGAACTGCGCGGGCCCGATGCTCGCGCGCCACTGCCCCGCTTTGACCCAGTCGGCCAGCTCGACGACGCGTCGCGCGGACGCGAGGATCAGCGAGAACACGGTATCGGCGGTCGACTCGGTCAGCACGTCCGGCGTGTGCGCGAGCACGATGCCGCGGCGCGTGAGGTCGTCGACGTCGAACTGGTCGTAGCCGACCGAGATCGTCGACAGCGCCTTGAGCCGGCTCGCGCCTTCGAGCATCGCCGGCGTGATCTGCACGCTCGCGCCGATGCCGCCGTCGGCATCGCGCAGCGCGGCGACTAACGCATCATGCTGTGATGGATCGACCTGCACGACCTGCACATGCTGTTGCAACCAGGCAAGCACATCCTCGGGCAGCGACTTCCAGGCGACGATCTTCTTCATCAGCTAATTTTCCTTGCGACGGTGGGACGAGCGGGCTCACGTTGTTCGGCGGTGGCCGGCTTGACGGCGAGCGTCAGGATCACCGCGGCGACGAGCGCCACGCTCATGAATGCATACGATGCGGCGGGCGATCCGGTCGCGCCGTTCAGATAGCCGACCACGTACGAGCCGACGAACGAACCGAGCGCGCCCATGCTGTTGATCAACGCCATCGCGCCGCCCGCGACGTTCTTCGGCAGCAGCTCCGGCACGATCGCGAAGAACGGCCCATACGGCGCGTACATGGCGGCGCCCGCGATCACGAGCAGCGCATACGAGCCCCAGAAATGCGTGGAGCCCAGGCCGTACGACGCCGCGAACGCGATCGCGCCGATCAGCAGGAACGGCCACACGAACGCCTTGCGGCGGTTGAGTTTATCCGATGCCCACGAAGCCGCAAGCATCGCGATCGTCGCGGCCAGATACGGCAGCGCCGACAGCCAGCCGGTTTGCACCATGCTGAGCGATGAGCCGTTCTTCAGGATCGACGGCAGCCACAGCACGAAGCCGTACACGCCGATGCTCCAGCAGAAATACTGCGCGCTCAGCTTGATGACCGCGGGCGTGCGAAACGCCTCGCTGTAATTGCGCACCGGTTTGATCGCGGCCTGCTCGGCGCGCAGTGTCTGCGCCAGCGCGTCCTTTTCCTGCTGCGTGAGCCACGACACCTGTTCGGGCTTGTCCTTCACGAGGAACCACCAGCAGATCGCCCAGATGATCGCGGGCGCGCCCTCGGCGATGAACATCTGCCGCCAGCCGAACGAATGGACGAGATAGCCCGACACGACCGACATCCACAGCACCGTGACCGGATTGCCGAGAATCAGGAACGTGTTGGCGCGCGAGCGCTCGCGCTTCGTGAACCAGTTGCTGATGAAGATCAGCATCGCCGGCATCACCGCGGCTTCGACGACGCCGAGCAAGAAGCGGATCACCATCAGCGATGGGATGTTGCTGACCATGCCGGTCAACGCCGCGCAGCCGCCCCACAGAACGAGGCTCCAGAACACGAGCTTCTTCACGCTGCGGCGCTCGGCGTAGATCGCGCCCGGAATCTGGAAGAAGAAATAGCCGAGGAAGAACAGCGCGCCGATCAGCGACGCGAGCCCCTTGCTGATGCCGAGATCCTGGTTGATGCCGGCCGCCGACGCGAAGCCGAAATTCGCGCGATCCAGATACGCGAGGCTGTAGGTGATGAACACGATCGGCATGATCGTCCACCAGCGGCGAATCGCAAGCGATGAGGTCATGGAAGTCTCCCTGGACGGCGTCGTCCCGAATCAATGATGAAAAAATCTCGGCGCGCTGCGGGCGCTCTCGTTGTTGTCGATGTTCCTTGTCGATCCGCGTCAGGCCGCACTAGCGACGCCCGGCACCTCGGCCAGTTCGAGCGCGTCGAGTTCGGCGCGGCTCGGCAGACCTTCCGAATCGCCGATCACCTGGATCGCGAGCGCGCCGAGCCGGTTGCCGCGCGCGACCGCATGCGCCAGCGTGCGGCCTTCGAGCAACGCGCTGACCACGCCGACCGCGAAGCCATCGCCCGCGCCGACCGTATCGACGACGTTTTCGACCGGCCGGCCCACGATCGTCGCGGCGTCGGTGGCGGTACGGTAGTACGCGCCCTGCGCGCCGAGCTTGACGACCACGCCGCGCGCGCCGCGCTCCAGATAGAACTTCGCGATGTCCTCCGGCTGCGTGTAACCGGTCAGAATCTCGCCCTCGCCGATGCCGGGCAGCACCCAGTCGGCCAGCGCGGCGAGCGCGTTCAAGCCTTCGACCATTGCCGCGCGCGACGGCCATAGGGTCGGACGCAGGTTCGGGTCGAACGAGATCGTCCTGCCAGCCGCACGCATTTCGCGGGCCAGGTGG
>DATAQT010000406.1:0-23889 GCA_036264535.1 Paraburkholderia sp.
TGAAGCGCCTGGTGGTCGGTGGCTTCGAGCGCGTGTTCGAGATCAACCGTAACTTCCGTAACGAGGGCGTGTCCGTGCGCCACAATCCGGAATTCACGATGATCGAGTTCTACGCGGCCTACACCGACTACAAGTGGCTGATGGACTTCACCGAGCAGCTGATCCGCCAGGCCGCGATCGATGCGCTCGGCACAGCCACCATCAGCTATCAGGGCCGCGAACTCGATCTTTCGAAGCCGTTCCACCGGCTCACGATCACGCAGGCGATCCAGAAGTACGCGCCGCAATACACGAACGAGCAACTCGCCGACAGCACGTTCCTGCGCGCCGAGCTGAAGAAGTTCGGCGTCGATGCGTCGCAGCCGCAGTTCCTGAACGCGGGCGTCGGCTCGCTGCAACTGGCGCTGTTCGAAGAGACCGCCGAGTCGCAACTGTGGGAGCCGACCTACATCATCGACTACCCGATCGAGGTGTCGCCGCTCGCCCGCGCGTCGGACAAGGTGGAAGGCATCACCGAGCGTTTCGAACTGTTCATCACGGGCCGCGAAATCGCCAACGGTTTCTCGGAACTGAACGATCCGGAAGATCAGGCCGCGCGCTTCAGGAAGCAGGTCGATCAGAAAGACGCCGGCGACGAGGAAGCGATGTTCTACGACGCGGACTACATCCGCGCGCTCGAATACGGCATGCCGCCGGCGGGCGGCTGCGGCATCGGCATCGACCGTCTGGTCATGATGCTGACCGATAGCCCGAGCATCCGCGATGTGATCCTGTTCCCGCATCTGCGTCGCGAAGATTGAGTGCCGCCAGGCGCTAGCGATCGCTGCGCTTCGCACGCGACGACATGTTTGTGAAGCACGCCCGGTTATGCCGGGCGTTTTTTTACGCGGTGCCTTTTTGCCTCCCGGGACCGTTTTCTGCTTCTGATCGTTTGTAACCAGCGGTAAAAGCTGCCCGATCGTGCCCATGCCGCCGTGGCCGCGATCATTTCAAAAGCTTGCGAACACCAAGGGCCGCCGCGGCCGGGTCACCAGCGCACGCCTAGGTCCGCCACCGCACCGGTTACAAATTGAAACGCTGCCCGAATCGAATTGCCCGACACTCGGTCTCATAAACAGTCGGCTCTGTCAGAAACGGAGGCCCAACATGGACACCCCTACTCATCAACCCACGCAGCAACGTCGTCTTCATCCGTTGATCGCGGTCGCCGCCGGCGCGGTGCTCGTCGCGAGTCTCGTCGCTACCGCGGCGATCACAGGCGTGTTCCCGAAGGCGTCGAGCAACGGCACACAGAACGATCAGACGCAAACCGCGCAAGTCAGCACGCAACAGCCGGGCGTCGTCGATTCGGCCGCGCCGGTCAATCGGGCGGCGCAACAGCAGCAGGCTCAGGTCGAGGCTCAGCAAGCGGTGGTGCCCGCCCCTGCCCCCGCTCCGGCGCAGCAACAGCAATACGCTCAGCAACAGCAAGCGCAGGCCGCACCGCAGTACGCGCAACAACCCGAACCGCAAGCGCCAGCGCAGTACACGCAACAGCCTGCGCCACACGCCGCCTATTGCCCGACGTGCGGGACCGTCGTCGCGATCTCGGCGGTTCGGCATGAAGGACATGGCACCGGCATCGGCGCGGTTGGCGGTGCGGTGGCCGGTGGCGTCGTCGGTAATCAGTTCGGCGCTGGCGGCGGGCGTACCGCGATGACTCTGCTCGGCGCGCTCGGCGGCGGGTTCGCCGGCAATTCGGTCGAAAAACATCTGCGCACCACGACGTCGTATTCGGTGCGCGTGCACATGGAAGACGGCAAGACGCGCTACTTCACCTACCAGGAAGTGCCCCCGTTCCGCGACGGCGAGCGCGTGCACGTCCAGAACGGCGCCCTCGTCGCCGACTAGCCTCAGCGCTCGGCGTTTTCCGCCGCGGCAATGAAAAAGGCGATTCCAGTGGAATCGCCTTTTCTTTGGAGTTCGACGCGCAAGCGCTAACAGACACTCAATAATCCGCGTCTTCGATCCATGCCGCCTGAATCGCTTCGAGAATCTTCTCATTCGAGCGGTTCGGATCGTCGTCGAAGCCTTCGAGCTCAGTCACCCAGCGATGCAGGTCGGTGAAACGCACCTGCTGCGGATCGACGTCCTGATGCTTGTCGGTCAGAGCCATCGCGATGTCTTGCGTATCGGTCCACTTCATGGGGGCGCCCTCCTGTTAGTGGTTTTCTTTCGCGTGATTGATCGAGTAACGCGGAATTTCGACGACCAGATCCTGTTCGGCCGGCACGATCGCCTGACACGACAGGCGCGAAGCCGGTTCGAGGCCCCACGCCTTGTCCAGCAGATCGTCCTCGTCTTCCTCGGACGGCGTCAAGCCGGCGAAACCCTCACGCACGATAACGTGACAGGTCGTGCACGCGCACGACTTCTCGCACGCATGCTCGATTTCGATCCCGTTATCGAGCAGGTTGTCGCAGATGCTCTTGCCGGGAACGGCGTCGATCACCGCGCCTTCCGGGCACAGTTCGACGTGAGGCAGCACAACGATTTGAGGCATACAGTTTCCGTTTGGGTCTGAGGCACGGCGGCTGCCAGCAATGCCGCGTGCAGCCTCCGTACCATTTTACTGGCGCCGCGCGGACTTTTTAAGTCCGCCCGGCGCGCTCCGGTGGTTCGTGGGATGTTCGCAGTTCGTCGGTGGACTGGGTGCGCGTCGCAGGCTCGTTCATGCAACGCGCGTGCCGCTTGCGTGCGGCTTTCGCGACGCCTGCCCGTTCAGATCTCGTCGAGCTTGCGGCCCGACAGCGCGCGGCGAATTCCCTTGTTCATGCGGCGAGCGGCGAATTCGTCGGTGCCTTCGGCGAGCGTCTTCGTCGCGGCTTCGATCGCGCCGACGTCGTCGCTTTGTGTGACGTTGCGCAGCGCGGCGAGCAGCGCGTCGAGCTCGGCGCGTTCGCCGTCGTCGAGCAGGTCGGCGTCGGCGGCGAGCGCCGCGTCGGTCGCTTCGACGAGACGCTGCGCTTCGACCTGCGCCTCGCGCAATGCGCGCGCGCGCATGTCGATTTCAGCGGTCGAAAAACTGTCTTCGAGCATCCGCGCGATGTCGTCGTCGGCAAGGCCGTAGGACGGCTTCACGACGACCGACGCCTCCACGCCCGACGCAAGCTCGCGCGCGAACACGGAGAGCAGGCCGTCCGCGTCGACCTGATAGGTGACGCGAATCCGTGCGGCGCCCGCGGCCATCGGGGGAATGCCGCGCAGCTCGAAACGCGCGAGCGAGCGGCAATCGCTGACGAGCTCGCGCTCGCCTTGCACGACGTGAATCGCCATTGCGGTCTGGCCATCCTTGAAGGTCGTGAAATCCTGCGCGCGTGCGACCGGAATCGTCGAGTTGCGCGGGATGATCTTCTCGGTGAGACCGCCCATCGTCTCGACGCCGAGCGACAGCGGAATCACGTCGAGCAGCAGCCACTCGTCGCCTTCCGCGCCGCGATTGCCGGCGAGCAGGTCGGCCTGGATCGCCGCGCCGAGCGCGACCACCTGATCCGGATCGAGATTGACGAGCGGCGGCTGGCCAAAGAACGCCTCGACCGCGCGGCGGATCACCGGCATGCGTGTCGCGCCGCCGACCAGAACCACGCCCTTGATCTCTTTCGTCGCGACCTTCGCGTCGCGCAGCGCTTTTTTCGTCGGGCCCAGCGTGCGTTGCACGAGCGCGGCCGTGATGGTCTCGAAAGTGGCTTCGTCGATCGTCAGATCGAGCGCTGTGCCGCTGGAAAGCGTGAGCTTGAGGCTCGCCTGCGGCGCGCTCGACAACGCCTCCTTGGCGTCGCGCACGCTATCGAGCAGCAGGCGCACGTCATGCGGCGTGAGCGTCTGCGGTGCGACGCCGGCCTGTTCGAGTACATGGCGATACAGCGCGTGATCGAAGTCGTCGCCGCCGAGCGCGGAATCGCCGCCCGCCGCGAGCACTTCGAACACGCCCTTCGTGAGCTTAAGGATCGACAGATCGAAGGTGCCGCCGCCGAGGTCGTAGACCGCGTACAGACCTTCGGCGCCGTTGTCGAGACCGTAGGCGATCGCGGCCGCGGTCGGCTCGTTGAGCAGACGCAGCACGTTCAGGCCCGCGAGGCGCGCGGCGTCCTTGGTCGCCTGGCGCTGCGCTTCGTCGAAGTAAGCGGGCACCGTGATCACCGCGCCGACCAGCTCGTCGCCGAGCGTATCTTCGGCGCGCTGACGCAGCGTCGCGAGAATTTCAGCCGATACTTCGACCGGGCTCTTCACGCCGTCGACGGTGCGGATTTGCACCATGCCGGGCGCGTCGACGAAATCGTACGGCGCGTTTTCGGCGCCTTCCACCTCGGCCTTGCCGCGGCCCATGAAGCGCTTGACCGACACGATCGTGTTACGCGGATCGGTCGCGGCCTCGGCCTTCGCCCGGCGGCCGATGCGACGGCCGCCCTGTTCCAGGTAGCGCACCACCGACGGCAGCAGCACGTGCCCGTCTTCGTCGGGCAGCACATCGGGCAGGCCGCTGCGCACGGCGGCGACGAGGGAATTGGTGGTGCCGAGATCGATACCGACCGCCAGGCGCCGCTGGTGAGGCGCCGGCGCCATGCCGGGTTCGGAGATTTGCAGTAAGGCCATCTGGATCTTCTCGGGGACGTGGTGCCCCGTCCTGAATGTTCGCGTTGCTGGGGGTGATGCCGCGGCGCGCGGCCGCTCTGGTTTTTGTTTGTCGCCTGTTACGTCGCCGCCTGCTGTTGCTGCTTGCCGGTGCCGCGCTTTTGCGTGCGTCGCGTCAAACCGCGCTAGCCTTCGAGCCGCTCGATCTGCGCGTCGATTTCCGACGCGACACGCTCGATGAACATCAGCTGCCGCACCGCCTCGCCCGCCGCCTGATTCGCACCGCTATCGAGCGATGCGCCGAGCTTGTCGAAACGCTGACGTTCTTCGTCGCGCAATTCGACGAGCAGCGCGTCGAGCGCGTCGACGTTCTTCGCCGCGGCCGCGTCCTCGATGTTCTCGCGCCACTCCATCTGCTGCATCAGGAACGCGGGCTCCATCGCCGTGTTGTTCTCCACGCCGACGTTGATGCCGCGCAACGACAGCAGATAGGTCGCGCGCTTGAGCGGATCGCGCAGCGTCTGATAGGCCTCGTTCGCGCGCGTCGCCCATTGCATCGCGATACGCTTTTGCGCGTCGCCGGCTGCCGCGAAGCGATCCGGATGCACCTGCGCCTGCACGGTGCGGTACGCGTGATCGAGGGTGCCCGCGTCGAGCGCGAATTGCGCCGGCAGACCAAACAGGTCGAAGTGGCTGTCGTTCAGCGAGGCCATCGGATTAAAGTCCGTTGATGAAAGCGCACCGGAGTGCAGTCTAGAAGCGTGGTGGAGAAACGTTGCGCCTTCTTGGGTGCGCGCGCGTCAGTCAACCGCGGATCAAACTAAAAAGGCGGCCCGCGCCGCCTTTGATCCGCCGCACGCGGAAAGTGTCGAACCTAGACGCGGAACGACTCGCCGCACCCGCATTCGTCTTTCACGTTCGGGTTGTTGAACTTGAAGCCTTCGTTCAGCCCTTCGCGTGCGAAGTCGAGCTCCGTGCCGTCGATATACGCGAGACTTTTCGGATCGACGATCACCTTCACCCCGCTCGTCTCGAACACCTGGTCTTCAGGCGCGAGTTCGTCCACGTACTCGAGCTTGTAGGCGAGGCCCGAGCAACCGGTGGTACGCACGCCGACGCGCAAGCCGATGCCTTTACCGCGGCGGATCAGATACTTCTGGACGTGCTGTGCTGCCTTTTCGGTCAACGAAATTGCCATAACGTTTCTCAGTTGCCAGCGTGCGCGGCGCGCGTGTTCGCGCCGCGCTCACCGGTTACTTCTCGTTCTTACCCAGTTGCTCAGGCGGCCTTGCCGTCTTCGGCAACCGCTGCTTCGCCGTGGCGCTGCTTGTAGTCGGCGACGGCAGCCTTGATCGCGTCTTCCGCGAGGATCGAGCAGTGGATCTTCACCGGCGGCAGTGCCAGTTCTTCGGCGATCTGCGTGTTCTTGATCGTCATTGCCTGGTCGAGCGTCTTGCCCTTCACCCATTCGGTGACGAGCGAGCTCGATGCAATGGCGGAGCCGCAGCCGTACGTCTTGAACTTCGCGTCTTCGATGATGCCGTCCGCGCCGACGCGGATCTGCAGCTTCATCACGTCGCCGCATGCTGGGGCGCCGACCATGCCGGTGCCGACCGCGTCGTCGTCCTTCGCAAAGGAACCGACGTTGCGCGGGTTTTCGTAGTGGTCGAGGACCTTGTCGCTATAAGCCATGATTACACTCCTTGATTCGTTTCAACCTGCAATCCGATGAACGTTCGATGTTCGATTCGCCCAGCTGGCGCGTCAGTGCGCGGCCCAATGGATGGTCGACAGATCGATCCCGTCCTTGTGCATTTCCCACAGCGGCGACAGATCGCGCAGCTTGGAAATCTTCGTCTTCAGCAGGTTGATCACGTAATCGACTTCCTGCTCTGTCGTGAAGCGGCCCACCGTGAAGCGGATCGAGCTGTGCGCGAGTTCGTCGTTGCGGCCCAACGCGCGCAGCACGTACGACGGTTCCAGCGAAGCCGACGTGCACGCCGAGCCCGACGACACCGCCACGTCCTTCACCGCCATGATCAGCGATTCGCCTTCGACAAAATTGAAGCTGATGTTCAGGTTATGCGACACGCGCTTTTCCATGTCGCCGTTCACATACACTTCTTCGATTACCGACAGGCCTTTCAACAGCCGGTCGCGCAGCATGCGGATGCGCTCGTTTTCGGTCGCCATCTCTTCACGCGCGATACGGAACGCTTCGCCCATGCCGACGATCTGGTGCGTAGCCAACGTGCCCGAGCGCATGCCGCGCTCATGACCGCCGCCGTGCATCTGCGCTTCGATGCGAATACGCGGCTTGCGGCGCACGTACAACGCGCCGATGCCCTTCGGGCCATATGTCTTGTGCGCCGAGAACGACATCAGGTCGACCTTCAGCTTCTGCAGATCGATCGTGATCTTGCCCGTGGCCTGCGCCGCGTCGACGTGGAAAATGATGCCCTTCTCACGCGTGATCTCGCCGATCGCCTCGATGTCCTGGATCACGCCGATCTCGTTGTTGACCGACATCACCGACACCAGAATAGTGTCGGGACGCAGCGCGGCCTTGAACGCGTCGAGGTCGATCAGACCGTCGTCCTTCACATCCAGATAAGTGACTTCGAAGCCTTCACGCTCGAGTTCGCGACAGGTGTCGAGCACTGCCTTGTGCTCGGTCTTCACCGTGATGATGTGCTTGCCCTTGCTGTTGTAGAAGTGCGCGGCACCCTTCAGCGCGAGGTTGTCCGACTCCGTGGCGCCCGAGGTCCAGATGATTTCGCGCGGATCGGCGTTCACGAGCGCGGCGACCTGCTCGCGCGCTTCCTCGACCGCGCGCTCGGCATCCCAGCCATAAGCGTGGCTACGCGATGCGGGGTTGCCGAACTGCTCGCGCAGATACGGGATCATCTTGTCCACCACACGCGGATCGATCGGCGTCGTGGCGCTGTAGTCCATGTAGATGGGCAGATGGAGAGAGTCGTTGTTCATCAATTGCTCCGGGGACGTCATGTGCTCTGGCTTCTGGGTTCGATTTCGGGCTGCGGCGGGGTGTTCTCGCCGCGTTCTATTTCGCGCCGCGCTTCACGAACCGGCCATGTTGAAAACGGAATTGGGACCTTTTGGCGCCGCGCGGACGGGTTCGACCGCCGGCGCATCGTTGCGCCTGTCGCGCAGCACCGCCGGCGCGCCTTCGCGCGAGCGCTGCTGGTCAACCAGATCCTTCAGCGAAACCGAATCGAGGTATTCGACCATTTTCTGGTTCAGCGTCGACCACAGTTCATGCGTCATGCAGTGGCCGTCGTGCTGCTTGGTGCCTTCGCACGTGCCCTTGCCGCCGCACTGGGTGGCGTCGAGCGGTTCGTCGACCGCGATGATGATGTCGGCCACCGTGACGGCTTCGGCACGGCGCGCGAGGTTGTAGCCGCCGCCCGGTCCGCGCACGGACTCGACGATTTCATGGCGGCGCAGCTTGCCAAACAGCTGCTCGAGATACGACAGGGAGATGTGTTGGCGCTGGCTGATACCCGCAAGCGTCACCGGGCCCTGCTCCTGGCGCAGCGCCAGGTCGATCATCGCCGTGACGGCGAAACGGCCTTTCGTGGTGAGTCTCATATGGTGTGGGAACCGCAATTCTCGACAAGTTTTGTCAAGTATAAATACATGAGCGATTTAGTCAAGTATGGGCGGCGATATTTGAGTCGTTCGCTTAATTGTTCGCCCTGCTTTTTTGGCGATACGCGACTGAGCGCGGCGCTTGCGGGATTGGGCCGCGTTTCTCGTCGGGGTTCTTCGCTCGCGTTCTTCTCCGGACACTACGCGAGCAACTGCGGACGCAGCGCGACGAGCAGCCCACGGCAGGCCGCTTCACACTGATCCAACACCAACTCGAAGCCTTCCGCGCCGCCGAAATACGGATCTACGACCTCCCGCGCGCCGCTCCAGCGGCCATCCGCCTCAGGCACGAATTCCATCAGCAGATGGATCTTGTCGCGCTGCGCGGGCGGGCACAGCTGACGCAGCGCGGCGACGTTGCGCTCATCCATCGCGATCAGCAGATCGAAGCGCTCGAAGTCCGCGACCGTGATCTGGCGGCCGCGCAGCGCGTCGAGCGCATAGCCGCGCTGGCGCGCCGCGTGCCGCGCGCGTTCGTCGGGCGGCGCGCCGATGTGCCAATCGCCGGTGCCAGCCGAATCGAGCAGGATGCGCTCCGCAAGCTTCGCCTCGCTGACCAGACGACGCATTACGCCCTCCGCCGTCGGTGAACGGCAGATATTCCCGAGGCAAACGAAACAGACGGACACAGTTTTCATCAGAATCTTCGACGCTCGAGGCGCCGCGCGTGGGATCAGCAGACAGTCAGTGGACTGCGCCGCGATTATACAAATCTCAACAAATTCGCGCCGGGTGCGACACAGCCTTGCAAGCGCCGTGTGCGTTGGACCGTCGCCGGCAGCCGCTCCTGCTTACGACGCTTCGGCAAGCGACGTCGCGGTTGCGGCGCGCATCGGTTTGGCCGGCAACGCCGACGCGGCGTCGATCATGCCGTACGACACCGCGCGTGCGAGTTCGGCCGTCAGATGGTTGGCGTCGAGCGGCATCTGTGAAACGCGCGAAGCGGTTTGAGCGTGAATGTGCAGATAGGCGAGCGCCGCGAGCGACACGACCATGGCCAGTGGCCAGTACACCGATATTGTCTTTTTCATGATGTGTTTTCCAATTAGGGGCGCATGAGCTTATGGCGCACTATGCCCAGTCGAAATGCTATAGGAATTCACAATCGGGAAAAATCCACCCGCGCGAGATAGATCGTTGCTCCAAATGGAACAGTCAATCGAGGCTCCTTCACGAAATCAGTGATCAGTGTGCTGGCACGAAAAAGCAAAGCTTACAAACTCATACAAAACGAGCGCGACGGACGGCGATAATGATGGTCTTATTCTTACATCGACATTTCTTCGCACTTGCAACGGGTCTGTCAAAATGAAACGCATTGCACCTCTCGCTGGCCTCGTGGTCGCCACCCTGCTCGGTGGCTGCGCGGTCTATCCTGACGGCACGCCGATGTACGGCAACGGCTACGGCGGCTACAACGGCTATGACGGTTCCGCGTACGCGCCGGGCGCTGCGGTCGTGCCGCAAACCAACGTGTATCTCGGCTATGGCGATTACGGGCCGGGACGCTACTACGGCCCGGGGCCGGGCCCAAGTTATCACGGCTATCCGGATCGCGGTCATCCGAGCGACAACGACTGGCATCACGGCGATCACGGCGATCACGGCGATCGCGGCAACAACGGGGGCGGTCCTGGACAACCGCACGGCGGTCCCCCGCCGCAGGGCGCGGCGGGTGGTCCGCACGGACCTGGCGGAGCCAATGGCGGTCCGCGCCCTGGCGCAGGCGGCCCGCCGCCGGCCCAGCCGCAACCAGGCAACGGCGGTGGACGAGGTAATGCCTGGGTGAAAAGCGCGCCTGCGCGTCAGCCGGGACAGATGACTGAACATTGATGACCGGGCGGCGGTGAACGACCACGGCCGCCCCGCCCCCACCTCGACGCTGCGCGAGCGCGCAGCCGTCCGTCAACCCACTCCCAACACCGCCCGCTCAGCCAGGATGGCTGCGCTGCGCGGCATACAACTCGCGGAATGTACGGCCCACGGGCGCGGGCATGTCGCGCGTATCGGTCCAGCCCGCGCCGCCGAGCGGCAATCTGGCGATCGAGCGATTACGGCCGCCCATGCGCTCCAGCACGCGCACCGCGAGTTTGGTCACGAGCGCATACGCATCGGGATGCAGCGCGAGCCAGCCCCACATGGCCAACCCGGCGCGCTCTTTCCACGGCCGCAGATGTCGCTCCATCTGTTTTTCGCGCAGCTTTCGCAACAGATCGGACAGCGGGATGCCGACCGGGCACACGCTATTGCACTCACCGCACAGCGTCGCCGCTTGCGGCAGATCGAGCGCCTTGTCGATACCGACATAGCTTGGCGTCAGCACCGACCCCATCGGGCCCGGGTAGACCCAACCATATGCGTGTCCGCCGACCTTCTGATACACCGGGCAATGGTTCATGCAGGCGCCACAGCGGATACAGCGAAGCATCTCCTGAAAGTCGCCGCCGATCAGCCCCGTCCGCCCACCGTCGACGAGCACCACGTACATATGCTCCGGTCCGTCCTGATCGCCCGCGCCACGCGGCCCGGTCAGCATCGAAAAATAGTTCGAGGTGGCCTGCCCGGTTGCCGAACGGGGCAGCAGACGCATCGCGGTCGCGAGATCCTCGAGTGTCGGCAGCACCTTCTCGATGCCGGTGACGGCGACATGCACTCGCGGCATCACCGTGCACATGCCTTCGTTGCCCTCGTTGGTCACGACCGCGACGGAGCCCGTTTCCGCGACGACGAAATTGCCGCCCGTCACGCCCATGTCCGCGCTCAGAAAATGCGGCCGCAGCATCTCGCGCGCCTCGCGCGTCATGTCGGGAATCTCGGTGAGCCGCGGCCGGCCGTGCGTCTTCGCGAACAGATCGGCGATCTCGTCCTTATCCTTGTGAACGACCGGCGCGATGATGTGGCTCGGCGGCTCGTTGTCGTTGATCTGCAGGATGTATTCGCCGAGATCGGTTTCGATCGACTGCACGCCCATCTGGCCGAGCACTTCGTTTAGCCGCATTTCCTCGGTGACCATCGACTTGGTCTTGATCACCTTCTTCACCTCGTGCTTGCGCGCGATGTCGCCGACGAGCCGCGCAGCCTCCTGCGTTGTCTCCGCGAACAGCACCGTCACACCGCGCCGGGTGGCCTCGCGCTCGAAGATTTCGAGCCACACGTCGAGATTCTCCAACGCGCGATTGCGGCGCTCCTTTAGCGCCGCGCGCGTCGCGGGGAAGTCGATCGCGGTCATGGCGCTCGCGCGCGCCGACACGAACTTCGTGGACAGCTTGGTGAGGTTCTGCTGCAGGCGCTGGTCGGCGAGTTTCTGACCAGCGCGAGCCTTGAACTGCATGGATTGGACTTGCATTGCGGCCCTGATGAGATCGGATTGAAATGCGCGACGCATCCGCGCGCGATTACACGTCGCCGGCCAGCACCTGCGCGATATGCAGCACGCGCGTCGTCGAGTCGCCATTGCGGCGCAGCCGCCCTTCGATATTCAACATGCAGCCGAGGTCGCCGAGCACCACCGTACCAGCGCCGCTCGCGGCGATGTTGGCGCACTTTTCGTCGACGATCGCGGTCGAGATATCGCCGTACTTGATCGCGAACGTGCCGCCGAAGCCGCAGCAATGCTCGCAGCCCTTCATCTCGGTCACCGCGACCCCGACCTGCGCGAGCAGTTCGCGCGGCTGCGCCTTGACGCCCAGCTCACGCAGCCCCGAGCAGGAGTCGTGATAGGTCACCTGTCCCGCGAACTCGCCCGGCTGCAACTGCACCTTCGCGACGTTGACGAGAAAATCGGTCAGCTCGAACACCTTGCCGCGCAGCCGGCCGAAGCGGTTCATGAGGTCGGGATCGTCGCCGAACAGGTCGCCATAATGGGCGCGGATCATGCCGCCGCACGAGCCCGACGGCACCACCACGTAGTCGAACTGTTCGAACTCGCGCAGCGTTTTCTCAGCGAGGTCGCGCGCGAGAAGGCGGTCTCCGGAGTTATACGCGGGTTGGCCGCAGCAGGTCTGCGCGGGCGGCACCACGACCTCGAAACCGGCGCCTTCGATCAGCTTGATGACCGAAAAACCGATTTCGGGACGCATCAGGTCGATCAGGCACGTGACGAACAATCCGACTCGCATGAGCCCTCCTTGCGGGGAAACGTTCCCGATTATCCGCTGTTTACTGGTGCAATACCAACGGCCAGAAGGCATAGGACGCACGCTGCGCAGGATTGGAAACGCCCTTCGAACCGCGTTCGCTTTTTTCACCATACGAGATACAATCAGTTTTCGCTGTTTGACGCATCCACCGATTCTCATATGAGCGATACCAACCCGGATCCCAAAACTTCGATCCAGGTGATCGAACGCATGATGCGCCTGCTTGATGCACTGGCGGCGCATAGCGACCCGGTCAGCCTGAAAGAACTGGCTCTCCGCACGGAACTGCACCCGTCCACCGCGCACCGCATCCTGAACGACATGGTGATGTGCCGGCTGGTCGACCGTTCGGATCCCGGCACCTACCGTCTCGGTATGCGCCTGCTCGAACTCGGCAATCTCGTCAAGGCGCGCCTGTCGGTGCGCGACGCGGCGCTCACGCCGATGCGCGAGCTGCACCGCCAGACCGGGCAGACCGTGAATCTGTCGGTGCGTCAGGGCGACGAAATCGTCTATATCGAACGTGCGTATTCGGAGCGCTCGGGCATGCAGGTGGTGCGGGCGATCGGCGGCCGCGCGCCACTCCATCTGACTTCGGTCGGCAAGCTGTTCCTCGCCGCCGACGAAGCAACCCGCGTACGTGCCTACGCCACACGGACCGGCCTGTCGGGCCACACGCAGAACAGCATCACGGATCTCGCGAAACTCGAACGCGAGCTGTCGCATGTGCGTCAGCAGGCCTGCGCGCGAGACAACGAGGAACTGGAGTTGGGCGTGCGCTGCATCGCCGCCGGCATCTACGACGATACCGGCAAGCTGGTCGCGGGCCTGTCGCTGTCGGCGCCGGCCGATCGTTTGCAAGATTCGTGGCTCGGACAGGTGAGCCAGACCGCCTTGATGATTTCGGAATCGCTCGGCTACCGGCCGCAGGCGCCGCAGGATCATTCGCACGGCTCGCACGGCCATCATTCGTAGGCGGCGGCCGCCTGGCCGCCGTTGCACCCTTCGCGCTAGCCGTCCTCCTCTTGCTGGCGCCATGAAAAAAGCCTCGCATCCGCGAGGCTTTTTCTTTGCATGATGACGACAGCCGGCCTGACTACGATCGGCTGCGCAACCGTTCCGGCTTCAGGTACCCGGACCGCCGGCGTCGGCGCTCGTAATACGCGGCTGGTCGCCGCCGTTATCGAGCCACGTGCGCAGACGCGACGCATCCGCGAAACGCGAATATTTGCCCGACGAATCGAGCAGGACAATGATCATCGGCCGGCCGTGGATGGTCGCCTGCATCACGAGGCACTCGCCCGCTTCGTTGATGAAGCCGGTCTTCTGCAGACCGATGTCCCACGTCGGGTTGCGCACCAGCGCATTCGTGCTGTTATATGCGAGCGTGCGCTTGCCGGTGTACACCTCATAGCTGTGATCGGTCGAGAACTTGCGGATCAGCGGATACTGATACGCCGCGTTGACCATCTTCACGAGATCGCGCGCGCTCGACACGTTCATGCTCGTCAAACCCGTCGGGTTCTCGAAGTGCGTGTCGTTCATGCCGAGCTGCCTGGCCTTCGCGTTCATCGCCGCGAGGAACGCCGGACGGCCGCCCGGGTAGTAGCGCGACAGCGCCGCAGCCGCGCGGTTTTCCGACGCCATCAACGCGATGTGCAGCATGTCCTCGCGTGAGAGCACCGAGCCCACCGACAGACGCGAGCCGGTGTTCTTCTCGTAGTCGCGGTCTTCGTCGGTGACTTCGATCTGGTCGGTCATCGGCTCTTTCGAATCGAGCACGACCATCGCGGTCATCAACTTGCTGATCGATGCGATCGGCACCACGGCGCGCGAGTTCTTGTCGAACAGAGACTCGCCGCTATTCTGGTCGATCACGTAGGCGACGCTCGAGCGCAGCATCAGCGCGTCCGGCGTCTCGTGCAGACCGAAAGCCTGGCCGACGGTCGGCTGGCGCGGCTCGTACGCGACGCGACGCATGACCGAATGGTGCCGGCCGTTCGCCGTGAACGTCACGCGCTTGCGTTTGACACCGGCGCGCGGTGCGTCGTCGTCCGCCGCGGCGGCTTTCACGGCCTCGCCCTTGCCGGCTTTCGCCGCACGGCTCGACACCTTTTCGGCGGCGGCCGCCTGCGCCGGCTTTTTGGCGGCTTTGGCGTGTTTGGACGTTTTTGTGGTTGCGGCAGGCGTAGCCGCGAAAGTGCTGACAGGCGTAGCAAACGCCGCTGCGACGGCCAGCGAGACGGCCACCGAGAGAGCGGTGCTGCGCGCCGCGCCGTGGAGCACTTTTAGCGACGAAAACATGTCGGTTTTCATGGGTGTTCTATAGGGAGCGGCGAGAGGTTTCCGCAAGTGTAGTAAAGCAATGAAAAATTAGCAATTTGAAGCACTTATACGCGCTCCTTAAACCGGCTTGTCAGCTCCGATCGCGAAAACGCAAATAAGTGCCTCGCCTCGATCGAAAAAAACGATCGTTGCCAGCGGGCCTCGCCATTGCCGCCGCTCGGGTCAATCGAGCAGATCCTTCCACCATAACGGCAATTTTGAGACAACCTTGATTCGGGGAAATACGGTCAGAGCATCGGCGGGAACTACTGCACCGCGCCACGAAGGCGTTGCGCGCGAGCGACAGACTCTTAAGTGTCTGACGAAAGACACCAACGCGCGTTCGACTGCCATCGATCTTTAACGTTCCGTGTCACTTTGTGGTTTACATGGAATTCATGATGATCGATTTTTTCAGGGGGCGAATCGCTGCGAGACAGGCTGTCTGCGGCCCGCATAACGGCTTTGGCAGGGAAAAATACTTTCCGCAAAACGCCAAGCATCGCGTTTTATCTCGCACCAGCAAGGTGCAGCAACCCAATCGTTCCGCGTCATATTAATGACATGCCTACTGCATAAGCTATTGTTTTATCGATATTTTCTCGGCGTTGTGCGTTGCACAAAAAGTGCTTGACATTCCTTGTAGCCATCCTAAAATGGGAACCATTGCTGCGATGCACAATACATCGCGGTCCGGGCAGACGATCAATCGGCGTCTCGCCACCAACCCAATGCGGTCCGCACAGACTGACCGCGATCCAGGAGCGTAAACCATGACTCTGCTGACCCCTGAGCAATTCGCCGCAGCCCAGAAAGCCAACTTCGAAACCCTGTTCGGCCTGACGACCAAAGCATTCGAAGGCGTCGAAAAGCTGGTCGAACTGAACCTGCAAGTTGTGAAGTCGACGCTCGCCGAAAGCCAGGAAAACGCCCAACGCGCCCTGTCGGTGAAGGACGCGCAGGAACTGCTGGCACTGCAAGCGAGCCTCGCGCAGCCGGTGGCTGAAAAGGCGCTGTCGTATGGCCGCCACGTGTACGAAATCGTTTCGGCAACGCAGGGTGAGTTCACCCGCGTCGCGGAAGCGCAGTTCGAAGAGCAAAACCGCAAGGTTCAGGCTCTCGTGGAAAACGTCGCGAAGAACGCGCCGGCTGGTTCGGAAACCGCTGTCGCCGTGTTGAAGTCGGCTATCACCGCCGCCAACACGACGTACGAAACGGTCCACAAGGCAACCCGCCAGGCCGTCGAAATCGCCGAAAGCAACTTCAATGCAGCTGCAACGGCCGCGTCGAAGGCAGCTTCGCAAGCCGCTGCGCAAGCATCGCGCGCTGCCGCCAAGAAGGCAGTCTAAGCTTCACGCCTCAAAACGCCAGGCTTCAGGCCTGGCGTCGTCTTTCACGCCGACCCGGCCTACGCTGCGTCGGCGTTATTGCAAGCAACAGCGTCGTGCCGTTGCCGCTCATACGGTTTGATTGGCCGAACGCTCCGATACGTTGCAATGGCGTATCGTTTGCCCGGTTGCCATGCCGGGATTTTTTTGCCCGCATGCGACCCGCCGCCTGAATAGAAACGGCGCGCTCCGGACTGGAGCGCGCCGTTTTTCTTTGCCACGCGGCTTGACCACTTCGCGGCGCCCGCATGTCGCCATGCAGGCGCCGCACGCAGTCTTACTTCTTCTTCACGGGGGGCAGATCGGTGCAGACGCCTTCGTACAGCTCGGCTGCCATGCCGACCGATTCGCCGAGCGTCGGATGCGGATGGATCGTCTTGCCGATATCCGTAGCGTCCGCGCCCATCTCGATGGCGAGACAGACTTCGCTGATGAGGTCACCCGCGTTCAGACCGACGATACCGCCGCCGATCACGCGATGCGTCTGCTCATCGAACAGCAGCTTCGTGAAGCCTTCGTCGCGGCCGTTGGCGATTGCGCGGCCCGACGCGGCCCACGGGAACACCGCCTTGCCGAACTTGACCCCTTCGGCCTTCAGCTGGTCTTCCGTCTTGCCGGCCCATGCCACTTCCGGATCGGTGTAGGCCACCGACGGAATCTGCATCGCGTCGAAGTACGCCTTCTCGCCGTGCGCGACCTCCGCCGCCACGTGGCCTTCGTGCACGGCCTTGTGCGCGAGCATCGGCTGACCGACGATATCGCCGATAGCAAAGATGTGCGGCACATTCGTGCGCTGCTGCTGGTCGACTTCGATGAAGCCGCGATCGGTCACCGCGACACCGGCCTTCTCCGCGCCGATCCGCTTGCCGTTCGGCGAGCGACCCACCGCCACCAGCACGAGGTCGTAGCGTTGCGGCTCGGCCGGCGCCTTCTCGCCCTCGAACGACACATAGATGCCGTCGTCCTTCGCTTCAGCCGCGGTGGTCTTGGTCTTCAGCATCACGTTCGCAAAACGCTTGCTGTTGTACTTCTCCCAGACCTTGACCAGATCGCGGTCCGCGCCCGTCATCAGGCCTTCGAGCATTTCGACGACGTCGATCTGCGCGCCGAGCGTCGAGTACACGGTCGCCATTTCGAGGCCGATGATGCCGCCGCCGATCACGAGCATGCGCTGCGGGATCTGACGCAGTTCGAGCGCGCCGGTCGAATCGACGACCCGCGGATCTTCCGGAATGAACGGCAGCTTCACCGATTCCGAGCCCGCGGCGATGATCGCCTGCTTGAACCTGACGACCTTCTTGCCACCTTCGGTCTGCACTTCCATGTGGTTCGGATCGACGAATGAGCCGGTGCCGACCACCACTTCGACCTTGCGCGCCTTCGCCATGCCGGCCAGACCGCCGGTCAGCTTCTTGACCACGCCGGATTTGAAATCGCGCAGCTTGTCGAGGTCGATCTGCGGCTTGCCGAACGTGATGCCGTGCGCGGCAAGATCAGCCGCTTCGTCGATGACGAGCGCGGTATGCAGCAGCGCTTTCGACGGGATACACCCGACGTTCAGACACACGCCGCCGAGCGTCGGATAACGCTCGACCAGCACGGTCTTCATGCCGAGGTCGGCTGAGCGAAACGCGGCCGAGTAACCGCCGGGGCCCGAACCGAGCACGAGCATGTCGCACTCGATGTCCGCGCTGCCCGCATAGCTGCCGGCCTGCGGAGCAGGTGCGGCGGCCTTCGGTGCGGCGGCGGGCGCCGGCGCGGCAGCCGCCTTCTCGGGCTCCTTGGCCGGAGCCGCTGCGGCCGCGCCGCCCGCCGCCTCGACGAGCGCGATCACCGTGCCCTGCGAGACCTTGTCGCCCGGCTTGATGCGCACTTCCTTGACGGTGCCGGCGGTATCGCTCGGCACTTCCATCGACGCCTTGTCGGATTCGAGCGTCAGGAGCGACTGCTCCTGCTCGATGACGTCGCCCGGTTTGATGTTGACTTCGATGACGTCGACGTCCTTGAAGTCACCGATGTCCGGCACTTTTACTTCGACGAGACTCATGGTGTCCCCTTCTCTTATTGATCGGTGATGAGCGGCGTCCGACGTGCACAACGCACGCGAACGCGCGGACGGCGCGACGCGGATCAGTCGAAACTGTCCGCGCCCGCGCCGGCGGACTTCACCAGCCGGTCAAAGAATCACACGCCGGAAATCGGCAAGAATCGAACCGAGGTATGCGTTGAAGCGCGCGGCTGCCGCTCCGTCGATCACGCGATGGTCGTACGACAGCGACAGCGGCATGGTCAGACGCGGCACGAACTGCTTGCCGTCCCATACCGGCTTCATCGCGCTGCGCGACAGGCCGAGAATCGCGACTTCAGGCGCATTGATGATCGGCGTGAAGTGCGTGCCGCCGATACCGCCCAGCGACGAGATCGAGAAGCAGCCGCCCTGCATCTGGTCCGGCTTCAGCTTGCCCTCGCGCGCGGCCTTCGACAGATCGGCCATTTCCTTCGCGATGTCGACGAGGCCCTTCTTGTCCGCGTCGCGAATCACCGGAACGACGAGGCCGTTCGGCGTGTCCGCGGCAAAACCGATGTGGTAGTACTGCTTGAACACCAGGTTGTCGCCGTCGAGGCTCGCGTTGAACGTCGGGAATTTCTTCAGGGCCGCCACGCAGGCCTTGATCACGAAGGCGAGCATCGTGAACTTGACGCCCGACTTCTCGTTTTCCTTGTTCAGCGTCACCCGCAGCGCTTCGAGCTCGGTAATGTCCGCTTCGTCGTTGTTCGTGACGTGCGGAATCATGACCCAGTTGCGGTGCAGGTTCGCGCCAGAGATCTTCTTGATGCGCGACAGCGGCTTCGTATCGATCGGACCGAACTTCGTGAAGTCGACCTTCGGCCACGGCAGCAGATTCAGCTCGCCACCGCCGCCTGCCGGCGCGGCTGCACCAGCCGGCGCCGCGCGCTGGCCCGTCATCACGCCCTTCACGAACGCGGTCACGTCGGCCTGCGTAATGCGGCCCTTCGGACCCGAGCCCTTCACCTGTCCGACGTCGACGCCGAGCTCGCGCGCGAATTTGCGCACTGACGGCGACGCATGGCTCGGATGACGCGAGCCACCTTCGCCTGCCGGGATCAGCGGCGCCTGCGCGAGCGCGGACGGCGAAGCCGGTGCCGGCGACGGCGTAGCCGGCGCGTCGGACGGCTTCTCGGCCGGCGCCTTGGCAGCCGGTGCCGGCGCGGGCGCCGCGGCAGCGCCGGCGTCCGCTTCCAGCACGACGATGACCGAGCCTTCCGAGACGGTATCGCCGACCTTGACCTTCACTTCCTTGACGACACCGGCGGCCGAGCTCGGCACGTCCATCGTCGCCTTGTCGGATTCCAGCGTGACGAGCGACTGTTCCTTCTCGACGCGATCGCCGACCTTCACCGCGATCTCGATCACGGGAACGTCTTTGTAATCGCCGATATCCGGGACCTTGATTTCCTGCATGCCACCGCCTGCAGCCGCGGGCGCCGGAGCAGGCGCAGCAGCCGGAGCAGGCGCAGCAGCCGGAGCAGGCGCAGCAGCCGGAGCAGGCGCAGCAGCCGGAGCAGGCGCCGCCGCGGGCGCGGCGGCAGCGCCTTCGGCGCTTTCCAGCACGATGATCAGCGAGCCTTCGGACACCGTATCGCCGAGCTTGACTTTCACTTCCTTGACGACGCCGGCGGCCGAGCTCGGCACGTCCATCGTCGCCTTGTCGGATTCCAGCGTAACGAGCGATTGCTCTTTCTCGACGGTGTCACCCGCCTTCACCAGCACCTCGATCACAGGAATGTCCTTGTAATCGCCGATGTCCGGCACCTTGACTTCGATCGCTTGACTCATTGTTAGTGTCTCCTGGGCCGCGCACGCCGCCGGCCCCTCGCGACGAGGAGCAGACGCGCGCGCTATGGCACACGGGTGATGCCTTAGACGGTCATCGGGTTGGGTTTGGCGGGATCAAGGTTGTACTTCTTGAGCGCCTCGGCGACCACCTTGCGTTCGATCGTGCCTTCGTCCGCCAGCGCGTTGAGCGCGGCGACCGTGACCCAGTAGCGATCGACTTCGAAGAAGTGACGCAGCTTCTCGCGCGTGTCCGAGCGGCCATAGCCGTCGGTGCCCAGCACGACGAACTTCTGCGGCACGAAGGCGCGGATCTGCTCGGTCAGCGCGCGCACGTAGTCGGTCGACGCGATGACCGGACCCGGCGCGTCCTTCAGCAGCTTCTCGACGTGCGACAGCTTCTTCTCTTCGGTCGGATGCAGCAGGTTCCAGCGCTGCACTTCGTGGCCTTCGCGCGCGAGCTCGGTGAAGCTCGGCACGCTCCACAGGTCGGCGTTGACGCCCCAGTCGTTCTTCAGCAGGTCGGCCGCGGCGATCACTTCGTTGAAGATCGTGCCGGCGCCCATCAGCTGCACGTGCGGCGCCTTCTTGTCAGCAGCGGTCTTGCTGAACGAGTACATGCCCTTGATGATGTCCGCGGCGACGCTCTCGCCCTGCGGGATCGCCGGGTGCTCGTAGTTCTCGTTCATCACCGTGACGTAGTAATACACATCTTCCTGCTCGGCGACCATGCGGCGTAGACCGTCCTGCATGATGACCGCGAGTTCGAAACCAAACGTCGGGTCGTAGCTGATGCAGTTCGGCACCGATGCGGCCCACAGCAGCGAGTGGCCATCTTCGTGTTGCAGACCTTCGCCGTTCAGCGTCGTACGGCCCGCGGTGCCGCCCAGCAGGAAGCCGCGCGAGCGCATGTCGCCCGCCGCCCATGCGAGGTCGCCGATGCGCTGGAAGCCGAACATCGAGTAGAAGATGTAGAACGGGATCATGATCTCGCCGTGCGTCGAGTACGACGTCGCGGCCGCGATCCAGTCCGACATGCCGCCGGCTTCGTTGATGCCTTCCTGCAGAATCTGGCCGGTCTCCGACTCGCGGTAGAACATCAGCTGGTCGGAATCTTCCGGCACGTACTTCTGGCCGTCCTGATTCCAGATGCCGATCTGACGGAACAGACCTTCCATACCGAACGTACGCGACTCGTCCGGCACGATCGGCACGACGCGCTTGCCGAGCGCCTTGTCCTTCAGCAGGATGTTCAGGATCCGCACGAACGCCATCGTCGTGGAGATCTCACGGCCTTCGCCCGTGCCCTTGAGCAGCGGCTCGAATGCCGACAGTTCCGGCACCGGCAGCGACTCGGCCTTCTGACGACGCGCCGGCAGATAGCCGCCCAGGTCCATGCGCTTCTGGCGCATGTATTCGAGTTCCTTCGAGCCTTCCTCGAACGTCAGGTACGGCACGTCGACGATCTGCTCGTCGGTGATCGGCAGACGGAACTGGTCGCGGAACTTCTTCAGCTGCTCGACCTGCATCTTCTTCTGCTGGTGGGTGATGTTCATCGCCTGCCCGGCTTCACCCATGCCGTAGCCCTTGATCGTCTTCGCGAGGATGACGGTCGGCTGGCCCTTCGAGTTCGACGCTTCCGTGAACGCGGCGTAGATCTTGTGCGGATCATGGCCGCCGCGGTTCAGATTCCAGATGTCGTCGTCGGACCAGTCGGCGACGAGCGCCTTCAGCTCCGGCGTGTTGAAGAAGTGCTCGCGCACGAACGCGCCCGACTCCGACTTGTACGTCTGGTACTCGCCGTCGACCACTTCCATCATGCGACGCATCAGCACGCCCGACCTGTCGCGCGCGAACAGCGCGTCCCAGCGGCTGCCCCAGATGACCTTGATGACGTTCCAACCGGCGCCGCGGAACTCGCTTTCGAGTTCCTGGATGATCTTGCCGTTGCCGCGCACCGGACCGTCGAGACGCTGCAGGTTGCAGTTGATCACGAACACGAGGTTGTCCAGCCGCTCGCGGCCGGCCATGCCGATCGCGCCCAGCGATTCCGGCTCGTCCGTTTCACCGTCGCCGAGGAAAGCCCAGACCTTGCGGCCTTCGGTCTTCGCGATGCCGCGCGCCTGCATGTACTTCATGAAGCGCGCCTGGTAGATCGCCATGATCGGGCCAAGGCCCATCGACACGGTCGGGAACTGCCAGAAGTCCGGCATCAGCCACGGGTGCGGATAGGACGAAATGCCCTCGCCGCCGACTTCCTGGCGGAAGTTGTCGAGCTGCTTGTCGCTCAGGCGGCCGAGCAGGAACGCGCGGGAGTAAACGCCCGGCGACGAGTGGCCCTGCACGAACACGAGGTCGCCGCCATGTTCCGCCGACGGCGCGTGCCAGAAGTGGTTGTAGCCGACGTCGTACAGCGTGGCGGCCGACGCGAACGACGCGATGTGGCCGCCGACGTTGGTTTCCTTGCCGGCGCGCAGCACCATCGCCATGGCGTTCCAGCGGGTGTACGAGCGGATGCGGTGTTCGATGTCCTGGTCGCCCGGGTTCTTCGCCTGGCGCGCGACCGGAATCGTGTTGATGTACGGGGTGTTGGCCGAGAACGGCAGGTGTTCGCCGTGCACGCGTGCAAACTCGATCTGTTTCTCGATCAGGTAGTGGGCACGGTCAGGGCCTACAGCAGAAATCACGCCATCCAGCGCTTCCAGCCATTCGCCGGTTTCCTGGGGATCGTCGTCTTTATCGGCGGCGACATATTTCATGACTTCGTCGGGTACAGCGGACATGCTCGTCTCCTGGGTATGGGGAACGCACTTTGAACAGACGACGCGGACGCAGGAACGACCGCGGCAGCTCCGGCCGATTGTAATAAGGGTCCCGACGTCAGCGCAACCAAATTTTCAAATTACGAGATCCATTCTCATAATGCGGAAAATTGCTGCAACGCAACCTGATTTGACTGCCGATCGGCTGATCCGTCGGGTAGTTTGCGCCGAATAACTGCACTTTCCGCGCTTTTTTGCGTCATTTGTCGAGGACGTGCTGAGCTACAATGCCACGCATGTTGACCGAACGGCTTTTCTCTCGCTCGGCGCGCACCGCGGGTTCGCCGGCGGATTCGTCGCCGTCCCCGCGCTGGCACCACGGACCCTGGTGGTCCAATTCCTATTTGCTGACGCCGCTCCTGTCGATCCTCGTATTCCTGGTCGTCATGAGCCTGATTCTGTGGAGCCTGAACCGGCGCGAACAGCAGCAGCAGGAAGACACGCTGTATCGCAACGTCGCGTGGGCACAACAGCAGATCCGTCTGTCCATGACGGGCGCGCAGGAGCAGATCCAGGCGCTCGCGCGCGACCTCGCCGCCGGCCATGCCGACGAGCATTCGTTCCAGGTGACCACTACCGACATCATGCAGGGGCATCCGGAGATCCTCTACATGAACTGGTACACGGGCCAGCAACAGCCGCGCTGGCCCAACGCCGCGCCGCCGGTGCTCGGCCAGCGGCTCGCGCGTCCGAACGACGCGCAGATGGATGAAGCGGTCAAGGCCGGCTTCGCCGAGGCACGCAACACGCGTCGCCAGGTCTACTCGCCGCTCATCTACGACGACCTCGGCAACGGCTTCATCACGCTGCAGACACCGATCTTCCGCGACCGCGATTTCCTCGGCACGATCGCCGCGGTGTTCTCGGTGGAAGGCATTCTCAAGCGCGACATCCCGCCCGAGCTGTCGGCGAAGTACAAGATCTCGATCATCGACGTGAACAACCGCGAGTTGACGACCACGTCGACCCGCCCGCGCCTGCCGCGCGACATGTTCTACGACCTGCCGCTCGATCCGCCGGGCCAGGGCATCTCGGTGCGCGTGTACGCGTTCCCGCAGATCACCAACTTCACGAAC
>DATAQT010000449.1:0-12446 GCA_036264535.1 Paraburkholderia sp.
CAGGCAACTGGCAGACCTGCTGCAGCCAACTGAAATCACTCGCGAGAACCTGCCCAAGGAAATCTTCGCCGGCTGGGTGTCGAAGAACGGCCGCGCGCTTGTCGACATCGCGCCGAAGATCAAGCCCGGCACCGATCCGAACGACGACGTCTTGCTCGCCCACTTCGCCAATGCGGTGAAGAAGGCGGAACCGGGCGCGATCGGCGGGCCGATTTCGATCCTGCATTCGGCCGACACCATCATCAAGGCGTTCCTGCAAGCTGCCGCCTACGCGCTCATATCGATTGCGATCCTGCTGTGGATCGCGCTGCGGCGAATCGGCGACGTGCTCCGCACGCTGGTTCCGCTGCTGGTGTCCGCGCTCGTGACGCTGGAGTTGTGCGTGGTGTTCGGCATGCCACTGAACTTTGCGAATATCATCGCGTTGCCGCTGATGCTCGGCGTCGGCGTAGCATTCAAGATTTACTTCGTGATGGCGTGGCGCCACGGCCAGACCGGCCTGTTGCAGTCGAGCCTCACGCATGCGGTGCTGTTCAGCGCTGCGACAACGGCCACCGCGTTTGGTAGCCTGTGGCTGTCGCACCATCCGGGCACGTCCAGCATGGGGAGGCTGCTCGCGCTTTCGCTGTTCTGCACGCTGATCGGTGCGGTGGTTTTCCAGCCGGTGCTGATGGGCAAGCCGCGTCAACGTCGCGGGAAGCAAAAAGGAATATAAGCATGAAGCTGCGTAACACCGCGCTGGCGCTCACCGCCGCGGGTCTTATTTCCGGTTGCGCGACCGCCCCCGACCGCAAGCCGGGTGATCCGTTCGAGCCGGCGAACCGCGTGATCTTCAACTTCAATGACGGAGTTGATCGCTATATCGCCCAGCCGGTCGCGAAGGGCTACCAGAAGGTGACACCGCAGCCGCTGCGCACCGCCGTCAGCAACTTCTTCTCGAACCTCGGCGACCTCACCAACGCCGCGAACAACCTGCTGCAACTGAAGATCACCGATGCGACCGAAGACATCATGCGCTTCGCGTTCAACTCGGTGTTTGGTCTTGGCGGCCTGCTCGACTGGGCGACGCCGGCCGGCCTGCCCAAGCATCAACAGGACTTCGGTCTGACGCTCGGACATTGGGGCATTCCGTCGGGGCCGTATCTGGTGCTGCCGCTGTTTGGTCCAAGCACCGTGCGCGACAGCATGGGGCTCGTCGTCGATGTGAAGTTCAATCCGCTGAACTATATCGAACCCGCGACGCGCAATCCGCTCTACGTGCTGCAGTTCGTGAGCACGCGTTCGGATCTGCTCGGCGCGACCAGCCTGTTGGAACAGGCCGCGCTCGACAAATACTCGTTCGTCCGCGATGCCTATACGCAGCAGCGCCTCGCGCGTCTGCGCGGCACGAGCAATGCCAATCCGCCGCTGCCGAATTACGACAACCACGGCGATACGGGCCCAGCTGCGCCCGCGGCCGGCGCGCCGGCGGGCGGGCTGCCGAACTATTCCGATCCGGGCGATGCCGGAGAGGCACCGAATGGCGCTTCGGGAGCGGGCGGCGCGGCCAGGGAGGCGCCGGGCGCGCTGCCGAATTACACCGATCCGGGTGAGTCCACGCCGGCACCCAACGGGGCTTCCGGCGGCGCGCAAAACGCGCCCAGCGGGGATCTGCCGAACTACACCGATCCGGGCGACAGCGGTGCGGGCGCGACGCCCGCCGCGCCTGCGGCGCCCGCATCGGCCCCGCAATAGCGCCCGGCGTTTTGCCGGCAACTGGCCGCCACGGCGGCCATGCCATGGCGTTTCAGTCATGGCGCGCTAAGCAGCTTGCTCAGTGTAGGCTCTCAACCTCGCTGCGCGCCGCGATCCGATCTTCCTCGACCGTTGCCACCGGTGCGCTCTGCGGCACCGGCCTGGAGTTCGCACGATAGTGGGCGAACTGCTCGTCCGCGTAACGGATACGCGTGCGGCCATGCGGCGCCGGATCGCCGTTTTCGTCGAGGTTGACGAACACCATCTTTTCGATCGTCAGAATGCTCTTGCGCGTGATCTTGTTGCGAACTTCGCAGCGCAGCGTGATCGAGCTGCGGCCGAAATGCGTGGCCGTCATGCCCAGTTCGATGATGTCGCCCTGGCGCGCCGAGCTGACGAAGTTGATCTCGGACATGAACTTGGTCACGACCCGCTGGTTGTCCAACTGGGAAATCGCGTAAATCGCGGCTTCTTCGTCGATCCAGCGCAGCAGGCTGCCTCCGAACAGGGTCCCGTTCGGGTTCAGGTCTTCGGGCTTGACCCACTTTCGGGTATGGAAATTCATTTGGCACTCCGTGTCTGAGGCTCCTGGCCGGGCGCGTCGCGCGCCCGAACCTAGGGTTAACACTAGTATTGTACCAAACGTAGGGGTTTTCCCTAGTATTTCAACAATTGCATAATTAATTGCAACGATAGGCAATGCCTTTGGCGCGCCGTGAACGGCGCCGCGCCGCCTCAGGCGACGGCTGTCATCCGCAGAGCGCCGCTCTTCCCCAAGGCCCGGCGCGCC
Source organism: Paraburkholderia sp. (assembly GCA_036264535.1). Classification (GTDB taxonomy): domain Bacteria; phylum Pseudomonadota; class Gammaproteobacteria; order Burkholderiales; family Burkholderiaceae; genus Paraburkholderia. The sequence continues at coordinate 2,525 of DATAQT010000449.1, forward strand.
TCGACCAGCGTGGTCCGCGCGGCGCGCGCATCGGCGGCGAGCCGCAGCAACGCGCCGAGTTGCGACGGCTGGCGCAGCAATTCGCGCAGAATCGGGCCGAGCGCGGTGCTGCCGTCGTCGCGCAAACCCGCCGTGGCGGCCGGCGGCAGCGTGCGCCAGGCCGGATCGACGATCGCGCGACACACGGCGAACGGCAAACCATGAGCAGCAGCGCTCGCGCCGGCAATGTGCGATTCCATGTCCACCGCGAGCGCGCCGGTCGAGTCATACAGCGCGCGTTTGTCCGCGGCGGTGATCAGCGGCGCGGCGACCGCCGCCGTCGCGCCGCGGCGCAGACGCCCGGCGAGCCCTTCGGCCGTCACGGCAGCGGCGATCCGCTCGGTCCATTGCCGGTCGGTGTCGATGCGTCCAAACGGCCCATGCACCGCATCCGCGACGATCAGCGCCCCCGGCTCCAGATCCGGCGCGAGTCCGCCCGCCGTGCCGAAACTAACGATCCCCGCCGCGCCGCGAGCAAGCGCCGCGTTCAGCGCGCGCTCGAGCAGATCGGCTCGAGCCGCGTACACGACCTCGATGCGCTCGCTGCCGTCGCCGCGCGCGATGCGCGCTTCGAACGCCATGCCCGTCACGACGATCACCGGCAAGCTGCTATTGCCCGTTGCGACGGACGGCGTCATCGATACAGACATCGGCTACATCCCGACCGTGACGCGCGTGAGCCCATTGCGCTTCAGATGACGGAAGCGCGCGAGCGCCCACAGCGGGAAGAACTTGCGATACCCGTGGTAGCGCAGATAAAACACGCGCGGAAAGCCGGTCGCGGTAAAGCGTGTTTCGTCCCACAGCCCATGTTCGCGCTGCTCACGCTGCAGATAGTCGATACCGCGCGCCACTGCCTCGTGATCGACCTCGCCCGCCGCCATCAGCCCGAGCAGCGCCCAAGCGGTCTGCGACGCGGTGCTCGTCGCGCGCTCGTAGCCGCGGTAGTCGAGCTTGTAGCTCTCGCCTCCCTCGCCCCAGCCGCCATCCTCGTTCTGGATCGACACGAGCCATTGCACCGCGCGCCGCACGCTCGGATCGTCGTGCGAGATGCCGGCCGCGTTCAGCGAGCACAGCGCGGTCCACGTGCCGTAGATGTAGTTCAGGCCCCAGCGGCCGTACCAGCTGCCATCGGACTCCTGCTCCTGCTGCATGTACGCCAGCGCGCGCCGCGCCGGCTCGCTGCTTTGCGGCAGCTCACCGATCTGCGCGAACATCGACAGACAGCGGCCCGACACGTCCGCGGTCGGCGGATCGAGCAGCGCGCCGTGATCGGAGAACGGAATGTTGTTCAGGTAGTACTGCGTGTTTTCCGGTTCGAAGGCACCCCAGCCGCCGTCGCTGCTCTGCATGCCGACCACCCATTCGCGCGCGCGGGCGATCGCTTCGCGATCCACATCGGATTGCGTGAGCGCGGCCGAGCGGTGCATCGCCATCACGACCACCGCGGTATCGTCGACGTCCGGGTAATGCGCGTTGTTGTACTGGAACGCCCAGCCGCCGGGCCGCACGTTCGGGCGACGCGAAATCCAGTCGCCGCGCACATCGAGAATCTGCAGCGGACGCAGCCAGGCGAGCCCGCGCTCGGCCGCCTGCTCTGCGCGCGCCTCGCCGGTTTCGAGCAACGCGTGCGCGGCGAGCGACGTATCCCACACCGGCGACAGACACGGCTGGCAATAGGCTTCGTCGTCCTTGACGATGAGCAGCTTGTCGAGCGACTTGCGAGCGATCGCGCGATGCGGATGATCGGCCGGATAGCCGAGCACGTCGTACATCATCACCGAGTTGGCCATCGCCGGGAAAATCGCGCCGAGTCCGTCCTCGCCGTTCAGCCGCTCGTCGACGAACGCGACCGCCGCGCGGATCGCGCGCTCGCGCGTCGCCTTCGGCAACAGGCCGTCGACCGCGCGCAGCACCGTATCGACACAGCGGAACAGGCCGAACCAGCCCGCGTGCTGATGCGGCGCGCGCTCGTTCATGCCGGTGTTCACCGGCGCGCCGCGGAACAGCTCGTCGATGCGCACCTTGCGTGGATTGCGCGCGAGCGGCCGCTTCGCGTTGAGCACGAGCAGCGGCACGATCACGGTACGCGCCCAGTACGACACCTTCGACAGATGGAACGGGAACCACATCGGCAGCAGCATGATCTCGACCGGCATCATCGGCACCGCGCGCCACGACACCACGCCGAACAGCGCGAGCAGGATGCGTGTGAACACGTTCACGTGCTCCGCGCCGCCGTGCGCGAGGATCGCGTCGCGCGCGCGCACCATGTGCTCGGCGTCGACGGAGTCGCCGATCATCTTCAGCGCGAAGTACGCCTTCACGCTCGCGCTGACGTCGAGCGCGCCGTCGGTGAAGAGCGGCCAGCCGCCGTTCGGCAACTGGATGCGGCGCAGATAACGCGCGATCTTCTGTTCGAGTTCGAGGTTCGGCGTTTCGCCGAGATAGTGAACCAGCAGCACGTATTCGGCCGGAATCGTCGCGTCGGCTTCGAGTTCGTAGACCCAATGGCCGTCGGGCTGCTGCGCGGCGAGGATCGCGTCGGTCGCGCGCGTGATCGACGCGTCGAGCGCGCTCGCGTCGGCGGCTTGCGCCGGCGCCGGCGCCGGCGTTGCGCCAGCCGATGTGTCCGGCACGGCGGGCGCGTCGACAACAACGGCAGCTTCGGCCGGGTTCGTCGCAACATCGGCGGTTTCGGGCAGCAGCGCGTCGAGCGGCCGGGTTTGAGATAAATCGTTCATCGGCGTTCCATTGGTTGATTCAGCAGCGTATCCGCGGCCTTCTGGCCGGAGCGGATCGCGCCTTCGAGCATCGGGGGCAGGCCGGTGGCCGTCCAGTCGCCCGCGAGCAGCAAGTTATTCCAGCGCGTGCGCGTGCCGGGCCGCAGCGTCTCCTGCGCGGGCAGCGCGGCAAACGTCGCGCGCGGTTCCATCACCACCTGCCACCGCGGCAACGGCTCGAGCGGCAGATTCACCGCTCGCGCGACCTCGGCCCAGACGGTCGCCGCGAGCGCGTCGTGCGGCGTGTCGAGCAGTCGCTCGGCGCCGTTGAGCGTGACCGACAGGCGGTCGTCGAACGCAAACAGCCACTCGGCCGTTCCGTTCAGGAGCGCGGTGATCTGCGACAGGCCGAACGGCGGCTCGACCGCGAAATGCACGTTGAGCGCGGCCGCGAAGCGTGTCGGCGCGCGCAGACCCGGCACGAGCGCCGCCGCGGCATCGGGCGGCAGCGCGAGAATCACCGCCTCGTTCGCGCCGAGCGCGATGCTCTCATCCGCGAAATGCAGTGCCTGCACGCGCGCCGGGGCGGCCGCAAACGTCATGTCGCGCAGAGGCGAACCGAGCCGGATCGTCGCGCCGCCATGTTGCAGGAGCCGCAGTGCGGGATCGACAAACGCGCTGCCAAGACCGTTACGCGCGACGAGCGGCCGGCACGCTAGCCCGCCCGCGAGCAGCGTTTCGCGCACGAGCGCGCCGGTCAGCTCGGCCGACGCCTCGCGCGGCTCCAGATTCAGCAGCGCATGCAGCAGCGGCCGCAGCAGCCGGTCCCACAGCGGTCCGTCGCAGCGCATCGTCTGCGCGACGCTGCGGCCCGGCTTCGCGAACAGCAGCGGCACGAGCGACAGGTAATCGGTCGGGCTCGTGTTCGGCACGCGCGCGTGCTCGTCGAAAATCCACCACGGCAGACGCCCCGGCGACAGACGCACGGTCCAGCGCGAACGCGTGGCCAGATCGACGAACGGATACTCGGGCTGCACGGGGCCGACCAGTTCATCGGCGGCGCCGATCGCGCGCGCGTAGTTCAGCGTCGCGGTATTGGCCGACAGCACGATGTGATTGCCGCTGTCGAGCGTCGCACCGAGCTTCGCGTCGTAGTACGAACGGCAGCGGCCGCCCGCGTGATGCTGGGCTTCGTGCAGCACGACCCGCGCGCCGCGCCGCTGCAACTGCACAGCGGCGGCGAGCCCGGCCACGCCCGCGCCGACCACGTGGACGAGCTTCGGCATCAGTTCAGAAAAGCGCGTAACGCGCGACGATCCACAGCAGGCGCAGCTTCGGCTTGCTGACTTTCGTGCGCGGAACGTCGAAGCCGCGCTCCAGCGTACGCTCGAGCAGCACGCGATAGACGCCCGACATGATGCGCGGCGCGCGCACCTGGCCGCGCGGCTCGCGATCCATGATCGCGTCGGACTCGGCGAAGTGCTGCTTTGCGCGCTCGGCGAGCGTCGCGCAGACACGCGGCAGCGACGGGTCGTCGGCGATCTGCTGCGGATTCGTGACCGCGATGCCTTCGCGCGCGAGCAGCTCGAGCGGCAGATAGCAGCGGTTGATCCCGGCGTCTTCGTCGATATCGCGCAGGATGTTGGTGAGCTGCAGCGCCCGGCCGAGATGGTGCGCGAGCAGCCGGCCCGGCTCCTCGCTCATCCCGAATATCCTCACCGACAGACGGCCGGCCGCGCTCGCGACGCGGTCGCAATAGAGGTCGAGCGTGGCGTCGTCGGGCGCGCGGATGTCGGCGGCGGCGTCCATCGCCATGCCGTCGATCATCGCGTGAAAGTCCTCGCGTTGCAGACGAAACGTGTGGATGTGCCGCGTCAGCGCGCGCAGCGACGCGCGCGGCTGGCCGGCGTAGCACGCGTCGATGTCGGCACGCCATTGCTCGAGCCCGGCCGCGCGTTCGGCGCGCGGCAGGTCGCTGTCGGCGATGTCGTCGACGGCGCGGCAGAAGGCGTAGACCTGATACATCGCATCGCGCTGCGCCGCCGGCAGGATGCGCATCGCGAGATAAAACGAGCTGCCGGACGTGGCGGCAGCGGCGTCGATTTCAGTATCGTCCACGACAGGATTCGAAACAGCCAAGACGATCTCCACTGGAGGCGCCCGCTGAAAGGCGATCAAAGAAGTTTTTATGCCGACCCGCAAGGCAGTGGGCCCGCGCGCGCGGACACGCGCGAAACATCCGGCTGGGCGGCCGGAAACGGCGAAAAGTATAGCAATCTTTGCCGGTAACCGCAGTTTCGACGGCCGGTAGGGAACCGAAAGGAAGTCCATCGGGCCACGGCGCGGCGGGTTTGACCCGCGCCGCCCGTGTTAGCGAATCAGGCTCCCGCGAGCCGGAACGCGATCGCGCGGTTGCGGCCCTGGCGCTTTGCGCTATACAGCGCCGCGTCGGCCTCGTTGATCAGCACGTCGTAGGCGGGTACGCCGTCGCGTGCCGCCGCGCCGCCGAGGCTCACCGTGACCGGCACGCTGGTGCCGATCAGCTCGAGCGGCGTTTGCTCGATCACGAGACGAATCTTCTCCGCCACCCGCATCGCGTCCTCGAGCGGCGTGCACGGCAGCAGCAGCGCGAACTCCTCGCCGCCGAAACGCCCGAACGTGTCCTGCGCACGCACGACGCCGGCGACGCGCTGCGCGATCACGCGCAGCACCGTATCGCCGGCGCCGTGACCGAACTGGTCGTTGATCTTCTTGAAATGATCGAGGTCGAACAGCAGCATCGACATGTCGCCGCCGTAGCGCTGCCAGCGAATGAACTCGTCGCGCAGCCGCGCTTCGAAAAAGCGCCGGTTCGCGATGCCGGTCAGGCCGTCGCGATTCGCGTACTCCTGCAGCTTCGCGACCGCGTCCTCGCGTTCGCGCTGCACGATGCTCACGTGCGTGACGTCCGAGATCGTCACGCACACGGCCACCACTTCGCGCCCGCGCATCAGCGGCATGAAAGTGCAGTCCTGCTGCATGAAGTCGACCCCGCCGGTGATCGGCCGGTCGTGGTCGAATTTGAACAGATACGGACGCTGCTCCCACGAGCTGAACGCGAAACTGCCGAGCTGGAACACGCTCTCGATCTTGCGCGCGAGCCACACGTGCGGCAGCTCCGGAAAGTTCAGGAAGATCGAGCGGCCGACCACCTGCTCCGCCGACAGGCCGCTATGGTCCTGCATGAAGCGATTCCACATCAGCACGTTCAGATCGCGGTCGAGCACGAAGATGCCGAAGCCGACCCGCTCGACCACGAGGTCGCTCAAGGATTCCACGGGGACATTCATATACTGGACAGCAGCTCGTCGAGCGCTTCGTTCATGTGACGGATCGAGTCTTCGGCCATCAACATCACCAGATGCGCGCGAAAACTCTGGTGTTCGAGCGCGAAATTCACTTCGACGAGCAGCGCCACCTGCCATTGCAGCACGCTGGGCTGGAACACTTCGTCGAGCGTCAGGGTGTCGCCGAGCAGACCCGGCGCGGAAAATACCGGCGTGCGGCCCAGCTGGTCAAGGATCGACGACACGCACGCGCCCGACAGCAGGTTCGCGACGTCGAGCATCAGCTCCCTCTCGCCGATCGACTCGTAGCTCGAGCGCGCGTACGGGTCGCTCACGAGCGAGCACAGCTGCGCGATGCTGTCGCTGCGACAGATCACCAGCACCTCGCCCTTGATGTCCGAGCGAAAACCCTGCCGCACCGCGCTGACCGTGTCGTCGATGCGGGTCATCTCGCGCAGCGTGCGCGCCGCGTCGCTCACCGCGACCATCCGCACGCGCGGCACCGACAGCTCGATAAACGAATCGAGCAGCCGCGCGAGCCGCGTCGCGGCCTTGCCCATCGCGAGGTTGGCGATTTCCTGTAGCGCGTCGCGCTGGTCTTCGGTGAAGGCGGGCTCAGACATACAAGCCGTACTCCTTGAGGATGGGCAGGACCGCCTCCGGCGTCACCGGCTTGGCGATGAACGCGATCGCGCCGAGCTCGCGCACGCGCGCCTGGGCAAGCGGCTGCACGTCGGCGGACACGACGATCACGAAAGTATTGAGGTCCTCCTGCTGCAACGCTTCGAGGACCTCGTAGCCGGTCATGTCCGGCATCGTCAGATCGAGGAACATCACCGAGGCCCTGCCCGCGCGATACAGCGTGAGCGCCTCGCGCCCGTTCGTCGCGTAAGACACGTCGACGGGCCAGTCCGGCGGCAGTGCCTTCGTGAGCAGCTTGCGGGCGAGCAGCGAATCGTCGGCGATCACAATGGGCAGCATGGCAGCGGCGGTTTGGGCAGGTCGGATAAAGGAATCGGCTCGTTCGTCTGCGCGTTCTCCGCGCCGGGTTGAGTTGCGTTTGTCGTTCTTCCCGACAGCGCACGGCGGCACGCCTTCGCGTGATGCCGTGCGACGCGCGACCAGCTACAGTGGCGCCTGTCGAATTGCAATTGCCTTTTGCGAGAGGGGTGCGAATGCAGCAGGACGCGTTTGGCGGACCTTGACGATCCGGCCCACGAACGTGGCCACGGCCCTTTTTATCCTGTTGAGGATTGTCGAAGTAAAGCGGCGTAAAGGCAACTCGGCAGAATCGCCGACGGTAACGATCTGTTTCTGTACTTGGCGTATTTGAGAAATGATTCTATCGTTCTGAGGAATATTTTTTTATGTTTATGCTTTTGTGTACGTTTGCGCTTCCTGATTCGTCGCTGTTTTAAAGCCGCTTTTAATGAACGCGACGGGCGGCCGGGCCTGCACGGCGAACGCCCGCCCTCGACGCTTTGCGGCAAATTCTTCCGCGCTGCGTCTATGCTTGATCTGAAGGCTGCATGGTGCCGGCAACGGCCCGATACGGGGCTGCCAGTTTCGAACGACTTTTTGTATCAACGACAATGACTTCAGACCGGGTCGACTCCGCGCGTGCGGGCCGCCTTTCGGGTCGTCCTGCCCGGGAGCAGGACGACGCATCGTTTCCCGCCGTGCCGGAACAGAATTTCCAGGTGCGCCGCATCACGCTGATCGCGCTGCTGGTCGCGGCGATCGTGCTGCCGTTCGTCTACGTCGCGGCGATGGCATTCGCCGATCTGCGCTCGCGCGAGGCCGACGCGACCGATCTGACGCTGCGCACGGTGCGCGTCGCTGAAGAACACGCGTTGAAGGTGTTCGACATGAACGAGACGCTGAACTCGCGCATCGTCGATCTGACCGCGGGCCTCGACGACGACGGCATCCGCGGCCGCGAACACACGATTCACGACAAGCTGCGCACGATGGGCGGCGGCTATCCGCAGGTGGCCTCGGTGTCGATCTTCGGCCAGCAGGGCGCGCTGCTCGCGAGCAGCCGTCTCTATCCGTCGCCGGAGATCTCGATCGGCCAGCGCGACGATTTCATCGGCATCCGCAGCGGCAACGTGCTCGAACAGGTGTCGAAAGTGATGACCGGGCACGTGAGCGGCGAGCAGGTGTTCAACATGGGCGTCGAGCGCGAGGCGCCCAATGGTTCGTTCGCGGGCATCGTGTCGATTGCGCTGCGGCCCAGCTATTTCGACGCGTTCTATCGCGAACTGCTCGGTAGCAGCGACGACACGCCGATCATCATGAGCCTCGTGCGCACCGACGGCGCGGTGCTCGCGCATTTCCCACGCGGCCCACGCGAGCCGACAGCGCTCCCGGCCGATTCGCCGTTCGCCGAAGCGGTCAGGCAGGGGCAGCGCTCCGGCGTCGTGCGGATGCACTCGAGCTTCGCCAACGGCAACGTGATCGTCGCGTTCCGGCACGTCGGCTCGTATCCGGTCTACGTGCTGTGCGGCTATCGCACGTCGGCGATCTGGGCCGGCTGGTACCGGCACCTGAGCGTGCTGATCCTGTCGATGTTCACGCCGTCAATCGCGCTGTGGTGCGTGATCTGGCTGTCGCTGCGCCGTCTCGGCGCCGAAGAGGAAGCGTGGCGGCGCTGGCAGGCCGAGGCGTCGATGCGACGCTCGATCGAATCCGCGTACCGCCAGTCGCGCAAGATGGAAGCGCTCGGCACGCTGGTCGGCAGCGTCGCGCACGACTTCAACAACCTGCTGATGATCCTGTCGGCCAACGTGCAGATCATGCGACGACGCGGCATCGGCGGGCTGGAGCGTGAGATGTCGGCGATGGAGCGCGCCTTGAAGAGCGGCCAGTCGCTGACGCGGCAGCTGCTCGGCGTCGCGCGCAAGCAGCCGCTGCGCACCGAGACGCTGTCGCTCCAACACTGGCTGCCGTCGTGCCGCGAGTTGCTGCGGGCGTCGCTCGGCGCGAAGGTGTCGCTCGTGATCGACAGCGGCCTCGATACCTGGCCGGTGCGCGTCGACGTCGCCGAGCTCGAGCTCGCGCTCATCAACGTCGCCGTCAATGCGCGCGATGCGATGGCCAACGGCGGGCGCTTCACCGTGCGCGCGAGCAACGTCGCGTTCCGTCACGAGGACGGCTTTCCGTTGACCGGCGAGTTCGTGCAACTGTCCCTCGAAGACACCGGTGGCGGGATGGCGCCCGAAGTGCTCGCGCGAGCGTTCGAGCCGCTGTTCACGACCAAGCCCAAAGGTATGGGCACCGGTCTCGGGCTGCCGCAGGTATTCGCGTTCTGCGAGGGCTCGGGCGGGCTTGCGGCGATCGACAGCGCGATCGCCGCGGGCACCTCGGTGCGGCTCTATCTGCCGCGCGCGTCGAGCGAACCGCAGACAGCCGGGCCGGCCGAAGCGTCCACGCCCGAAAGCGGCACGCCGCAGGGTCTGCGCGTGCTGCTCGTCGAGGACAACGAGGAAGTCGCCGCCGGCACCGAGGCGCTGCTGCAGATGATGGGCCACCAGGTCACCTGCGTGTTCAATGCGGACACCGCACTACGCGTGCTCGACGACGCCCGCGCGGCGCGCGCACGCACCGGCGAGCCGCTGCCGTTCGATCTGGTGCTGTCGGACATCCACATGCCCGGCAAGATGAACGGCATCGATCTGGCCGAGGCGGTGCTCGCATCCGACGCGCAGTTGCCGGTCATCCTGGTGACCGGCTATGCGGAAGAGCTCGACCGCGCGCGGCACGTGAATGTGCGCGTGCTGTCCAAGCCGTTCGATATCGGCCTGCTCGAGAAGCTACTCGAAACGATCCAGC
>DATAQT010000460.1:0-5705 GCA_036264535.1 Paraburkholderia sp.
CATGTGGATCGTTCCTTCCGACGCCGCTTCGAGGCCCAGCAGCGTATGCAGATCGAGCTGACCCATGTGCGCACGCACGATCTTCACCTGCGGCGGAATTTCTTCACGGATCACGGCTTCGACCGCGCTTTGCTGCACATCGTCGAGCAGATCCGTCTTGTTCAGAATCACCAGATCGGCCGCGCACAACTGATCTTCGAACAACTCGTGCAGCGGCGACTCGTGATCGAGGTTCGGATCGGCCTTGCGTTGCGCGTCCACGGCAACCGGGTTGTCGGCGAACTGGCCGCTTGCGGCGGCCGGGCCGTCCACCACCGTCACGACCGCATCGACGGTGAAGCTGTTCTTGATCTGCGGCCAGTTGAACGCCTGTACGAGCGGCTTGGGCAACGCGAGCCCGGAGGTTTCGATCAACACGTGATCGATCTGGTCGCGGCGCTCGACGAGCTTTTCCATCACCGGGAAGAACTCTTCCTGCACGGTGCAGCACAGGCAGCCGTTCGCGAGTTCATACAGTTGCCCTTCGGTCTCGACGCCGTTCTCATCGCAACCGATTCCGCAACCCTTGAGGATCTCCCCGTCGATGCCGAGTTCACCGAACTCGTTGACGATCACCGCGATGCGCTTGCCGCCCGCATGCTGAAGAATGTGCCGCAACAGCGTGGTATTGCCGCTGCCGAGAAAGCCCGTGACGATGGTGACGGGGATCTTGCGCATTTGAGTTTGCATCGTGAGGTCCATCCGTAGGCGTTGCACGAGCATGCCGGCGTGTCCGCGCGTCTGTCTGCATAGGCTGGGCAATCGAACATACGCGGAGGCGCACGCCCGGCAAGCCGAGACCATCACAACACACGGGGACGAACGACGGCGTTGCCGCGGCAACCGAAAAACAGCAAGCGGGAATGAAGTCATGAACGCCCGTCGCATCCCCGCGACGTTCGTCCTTCGTATTCTGGCCGGTATCCGGGCTGGCGAAAGCGCCGCTTCCCCTTCCCGGGCGAGTGATTTCTCGCCCAGTGGTGATATGCCGACGCGGCCTTGCGCGTGGACATCGAAGCCGGCTCCGCGGCGCCGGGCAATGAAGCCGGCGCTGCTTTTCGCTTACCGTTGCGGGGGCAGCACAGGTTGACCCGGTCCAAAGCAGGCGGGCACCCTGTTTCCCGTTTAACTGCATGCGCACGAGCGCGCACACGAGCACCAAAGTGCGTGCGAGTGTAGGCCCGCGGCCCCGCGCCGTCAAGGAACCGCGCGCCTGCAGCGCTTATCGGGCGGGGCGCCATGTGCTATCGTATGCGCGCGTTTGGTGCCCGCACATGCGTTCGCGTGTGCAGTTAAACGGGAAACAGGCAACGCCTCGCGCGTTCAACCTGTGCTGTCCCCGCAACGGTAAGCGACCTGCGGCGCGCGATTCGATCCTGCCTTCGATTCCGACGTGCCGCGCATGCGTTTTTTGATGCCACTGTCCCGCGAATCCGCAACCAGGGACGGGAAGGCGAAGCGCGTGAGGCCGCCAGCCCGGATACCGGCCAGACGCGGAGGCGGCGCCGCATGCATCCGTGCATCGGGTTGCGCCGCCGGCCGCCGGAATCCGCGGGGAACGGATGTGAAGGCGTTCAAGCGCGACATCGCGCGTGCCGTGGCGTTTTTCTGATGAATTCGCCGTGAGCCACGCGTCCCTTCGCGCCCGGATTCGCAGTACGCATGACTTCTATGTTCACCACCGCGTGCGCGCTCGCGCGCCGCTTCCGCTCTCCCATCATCGTATGGCGCGCGCCATGCACGCCGCGATGACGCGCGCCTGGCTGATCGGCGCCGGTCCCGGCGACGTCGAACTGATGACCCTAAAGGCCGTCCGCGCGCTCGCGCAAGCCGATGTCGTGCTGGTCGACGATCTGGTCAATCCCGACGTGCTGCAGTTCGCGCGCGCCAACGCGCAAGTCGTGTACGTCGGCAAGCGCGGCGGCCATCCATCGACGCCGCAAGCGGAGATCGTCGCGCGAATGCTCGAGCATCTGCGCGCGGGGCGCAGCGTCGCGCGGCTCAAGGGCGGCGACCCGTTCGTGTTCGGCCGCGGTGGCGAGGAGTTGCAGGCGCTGCACGCGGCGGGTATCGACGCCGACGTGATCAACGGCATCACCGCTGGGATCGCCGCGCCCGCAGCGCTAGGCATCGCGGTCACGCATCGCGATTACGCGCAGGGCGTCGTGTTCGTCACCGGCCACGGCGCCGGCGGCGGCGAGACGGATTGGGCCGCGCTCGCCGCGACGCGCATGACGCTCGTCATCTACATGGGCATGCGGCGGCTCGGCGAAATCGCCGGCGCCTTGCTCGCGGCCGGCATGTCTGCCGACACGCCCTGCGCGGCGATCGAATCGGCGACGCGGCCCGAGCAGCGTCACGTGCTCGCGCCGCTTCGGGAGTTTGCCGAAGCGGTCGCGCGCGCAGGGCTCGGCTCGCCGGCGATCGTCGTGATCGGCGGCGTGGCGTCGCTCGCGCTGGCGCGCGAGGCGGCGAAACGCGACGCACGCGCGATGCAAACGTTGAGCGTCGGCATCGGTTGCCGCATGCACAGCGAAGCCGCGGACATCGAAGCTGCCGTACGCGCAGCGCTCGGATCGAATGCCTTCGAGCAGATCCGCACCATCGCAACGATCGACTCCAAAGCCCACGAGGCAGGCCTGCTCGAATTCTGCTCACGCCATCAGCTGCCGTTGCAAGTGTTCAGCCGCGAGCAGATCGCCGCCGTACCGGTGACGTCGCCGTCGGCGGCCGCGCGCGCGCATCTTGGCATCGACGGTGTGTGCGAGCCGTGCGCGCTGCTGGCCGCAGCAGCGTCGGATTCCGCGGCTACCGTCCAAAATGCACGTCTCGTCGTACCCAGGACCGCGCACGCCGGCATCACCGTCGCGATCGCAGCGGCGTACCACCCCGCGTCCGCCGACGCGCCCCCCTCCCATCCCGCCTCTCAAGACCAGGACCCTCGATGAAAACCGATCCCGAATCGCATCAACGCATGACCGAACGCCGCCGCGAAGGCCACGAAAAGAAACAGGCCGGCGCGACCGTCGAAAAAGGCCTGCTGATCGTCAACACCGGCACCGGCAAGGGCAAGAGCACGGCCGCGTTCGGCATGGCCGTGCGCGTGCTCGGCCACGGCATGCGGCTCGGCGTCGTGCAGTTCATCAAGGGTGCGCTGCATACGTCGGAGCGCGACTTCCTCGGCGCGATCGCGCAATGCGATTTCGTCACGATGGGCGACGGCTACACGTGGAACACGCAGAACCGCGAGGCCGACATGGCGACTGCGCGCAAGGGCTGGAACGAAGCGCGACGGATGATCGAAAGCGGCGACTACCAGATGGTGATCCTCGACGAGCTGAACACCGTGCTGAAGTACGAATACCTGCCGCTCGACGAAGTGCTCGCCGTGCTCAACGCGCGCGCGCCGATGCTGCACGTCGTCGTGACCGGACGTCACGCGCCCGACGCGCTGATCGAAGCCGCCGACCTCGTCACCGAAATGCGCGCGATCAAGCATCCGTATCGCGAGCAGGGCGTGAAGGCGCAGCGCGGCGTGGAGTTCTGAGCGATGTCGGCATGCCCCGCGCTGTTCATCAGCGCACCCGCCTCGGGACAAGGCAAGACCACGATCACCGCCGGGCTCGCGCGCTATCACCGGCGGCTCGGACGGCGCGTGCGCGTCTTCAAGACCGGCCCGGATTTTCTCGACCCGATGATCCTCGCGCGGGCGAGCGGCGCGCCGGTGCTGTCGCTCGATCTGTGGATGGTCGGCGAAAGCGCGTGTCGCAGTCTGCTCGCGCAGGCGGCGCAAGAGGCTGATCTGATCCTGATCGAAGGCGTGATGGGCCTGTTCGACGGCACGCCGAGCAGCGCCGATCTCGCGGCGGCGTTCGCCGTGCCCGTGCTCGCGGTGATTTCCGCGCAGGCGATGGCGCAGACCTTCGGCGCGCTCGCGTTCGGCCTCGCGCGCTTCAGGCCGCAGTTGCCGTTTCATGGCGTGCTTGCGAATCGCGTCGGCTCCGCGCGGCATGCGCAGATGCTTCAGGAAGCGCTGCCGCCCGAATTGCGCTGGTGCGGCCACATCGCCGCGAGCGACGAGATCACGCTGCCCGACCGCCACCTCGGACTGCACCAGGCCGACGAAATCGACGATCTCGAAGCGCGCATCGATCGCGCGGCGGATACGCTCGCGTCGACCGCGCTCGCCGAACTGCCGCCGCCGGTCGAGTTCGGCGCGCCCTCGCCCGACGCGCTGCCGCGACTGCTCGAAGGCAAGCACATCGCGATCGCGCGCGACGCCGCGTTCTCGTTCATCTATCCGGCCAACCTCGCGCTGCTCGAAGCGCTCGGCGCGCGGCTCAGCTACTTCTCGCCGCTGGCCGACGATGCCGTCCCGGACGACACGCACGCGCTGTATCTGCCCGGCGGCTACCCCGAGTTGCACTCAGCGAGGCTCGCGGGCAACGCGAACAGCGCCGCATCGATCCGCACGCACGTCGCGGCGGACAAACCGGTGGTCGCCGAATGCGGCGGCATGCTCTATCTGCTCGACACGCTGACCGACACGCAAGGCACGAGCACGCCGATGCTCGGCCTGCTGCCCGGTCACGCGACGATGCAAACCCGCTTCACATCGCTCGGCATGCAACAGATCGACGGACGGCACGGAACGCTGACCGGTCACACGTTCCATTACTCGAAGCTCGCCACGCCGCTCGCGCCGCAGCGCTTCGCCACGCGTGCGCGCAGCGACACACCGGGCGAAGCGGTTTTCCGCGTGGGTCCGATTGTGGCAACCTATATGCACGCTTACTGGCCCTCCAACCCGGCCTTCACGGCCGCCCTATTTCATGGCGAAGCCTTTTGACGACTCCGAGCGCAACGCGGTCTATCGCGCGATTTACGAACGCCGCGACATGCGCCACTTCGTACCCGATCCGGTCGACCCCGCAGTGCTGCGGCGTCTGCTCGACGCGGCGCATCACGCGCCGAGTGTCGGCTATATGCAGCCCTGGCGCATCGTGCGCATCACCGATGCGGCGCTGCGCACAGGCTTGCGTGACATCGTCGAACGCGAGCGGCTCGCGACCGCCGACGCGCTAGGCAAACGCCGCGACGAGTTCATGAAGCTGAAGGTGGAAGGCATGCGCGATTGCGCGGAGCTGCTCGTGATCGCGCTGATGGACGGGCGCGAGCGACACGTGTTCGGCCGTCGCACGCTGCCGGAGATGGACCTCGCATCGGTCGCGTGCGCGATCCAGAACATGTGGCTTGCCGCGCGCGCGGAAGGGCTCGGGCTTGGATGGGTGTCGCTCTTCGACGTCGACGCGGTGCATCGGTTGCTGGGGATGCCGGAAGGCGCGCGGCCGGTCGCGATTCTGTGCCTCGGCCACGTCGACGCGTTCTACAGCGAGCCGATGCTCGAAACGGAGCGTTGGGCGAGCCGTTTGCCGCTTGCCGATTGCGTGTTCGAAAACCGCTGGCCGCGGGACGAGCCGGCGCAGGAATAACTCGTCGACGCGGCCACCGAGGCGTGGTCCCGACAGCCCCAGCTTCGAATCAGCGCTGCAGCGGCTTCATCGACTCGACGTTCGGCACGCCGCTCGCCTTGTCGATACTGAGTTTCACGCGCCAGTCGGCCGGCGCGTCGAACGGCAGCTTCGCGAGCGCGGTTTTCACGAGCA
>DATAQT010000056.1:0-1562 GCA_036264535.1 Paraburkholderia sp.
ACGACCATCGTCGAGGCGGTGCTGTCCGAGCACTGGCATTGGCCGGTATGGGTGATCATTCCGATCGTGCTGCTGATGGGCACCGTGTTCGGCGCGGTGCAGGGCGCGCTGATCCACTTCTTCCGCCTGCAGGCTTTTATCGTGACGCTGGCCGGCATGTTCTTCGCGCGCGGCCTGTGCTTTCTGATCACGACGCAGTCGATCACCATCACCGATCCGACGTTCCAGAAGATCTCGGCGTTTCGTCTCGACATCGGCATCGGCTCCGTCACCGCGAATGTGCTGATCGCGCTGGTGACGCTGCTCGCCGCGATCTATGTCGCGCATTTCACGCGCTTCGGCCGCAATGTGTATGCGATCGGCGGCAACCCGCGTTCGGCGTTGCTGATGGGCTTGCCGGTCGCGCACACGCGAATCGGCGTGTATGCGCTGAGCGGCTTCTGTTCCGCGCTCGGCGGCGCGGTGTTCACGTTCTACGTGCTGTCGGGCTACGGCTTGCAGGGGCAGGGCATGGAGCTCGACGCGATCGCGGCCACCGTGATCGGCGGCACGCTGCTGACGGGCGGCGTCGGCTATGTGATCGGCTCGCTGTTCGGCGTCGGCATTCTCGGCACGATCCAGGCGCTGATTACGTTCGACGGCACGCTCAGCTCGTGGTGGACCCGCATCGTGATTGGCGCGCTGCTGTGCGCGTTCTGTTTGCTGCAACGGCTGATCGAGCGGCACGCGAAGTCGGTGGGGCGTCCCGGTGGCAGCGGCGCGGTTGCGACCGCTGGGCGGGCACACGCGCATGACGAGACGTCGGCGGCGGCGTCGGATTCGCAGGTGCTCGGACGCGCGCCGGAACAGGCGTGAGTGTGCGCAGCGGTTGCGTTGCTGCGTGCGCTGGTGTGGTTCAGGCGCTGAGCTGCCGTCCTTTGGTTTCGGGCAGCGTCAGCGCGGCGAGGATCACCACGCCATACGCCGCCGCGGCAAAGACGCCGATTGCATGGCCGGGCATCATCGTTCGCGACGCCGATCGACGTGGCGATGTACTACCGCGACGACGCGGATGTCGGCGTGCTGGCGGCGCCACGCGCAGCGCGTGCGATCGGTACGCGAAGGCGCTGGGACGGCGGTTGATCGAGACGCGGTGAAGGGGGGAAGTAGTGAAACCTTGAATCGGGTGCACGCCGCAGCGCGGCTCACGCTCCGTCAGTCCGTCGCAAGACGTCTGCGAGCCGTCGCCACGAGTCTGTCGAACGTGAAGGTGCTCGCAGCGAGCGCGGTAGTGTCCGGAAAGTTCTCGCGCGCGATGTCGGTCAACACCTGCCCCGGCGGCGCTTCGATCAGCACGCGGGCGCCCATTTCCTGCATCGCCGTGAGCGCGTCGAACCAACGCACGGTGTAGCGCATGTTGGTCGCGAGATCGTCGCGGATGGCGTCCGCCGTATACAACGGCCGGCCGCCGCGATTGCCGATGTAGGTGCTGCGCGGTGCGTGAAAAGACACCCCGCTTGCATAGGCGAGCAGTTCATCGGTGGCCTGCGCGAGCAATTCGCAATGCGACGGCACGCTCACCG
>DATAQT010000121.1:0-30293 GCA_036264535.1 Paraburkholderia sp.
TACGACCGCTCCACCTCACGTCAACTTGCTTTCAACGTCTTACAACGTCTTTCTTCATACCTTTTAATGTCTTCAAGACTCCCTAAGTGCTGCCGTAAACGGTAGTTAGAGCGCCCACTCTGAAAGCGCCGAACTCGAAACACGCGGGCCGGCGCTGCGTAGGCAATCTCTCACTCAGTACAGCACACAGGACCAGGCATGTTGAATAAAGGCATCACGATCAAGGCGCGAATCGGTCTCACGATGGCGTTCCTCGCCGCATTGCTGGTGGCGATCGGCATTTTCGGTCTGTTCGGCATGAGCCGTTCGAACGACGCCTACGAGGACACGTACACCAACGCGATGCCGGGCGCGGTGAACGTCGGCAACGCGGAAATGTACGCGGCGCGCGAACGTCTCGCGCTCGACCGCGCCGCGTTCGAGGTCGGCACGCCGGACTCGGCGGCCACCGTCGAGCGTGCCCGCATGCTGGGCCGCACGTCCGAGATGTGGTGGAAGAAATATCTGGATTTGCCGCGCAACGCGGACGAAGACCGGCTCGCGCAGGAC
Organism: Paraburkholderia sp.; assembly: GCA_036264535.1. Classification (GTDB taxonomy): domain Bacteria; phylum Pseudomonadota; class Gammaproteobacteria; order Burkholderiales; family Burkholderiaceae; genus Paraburkholderia. The sequence goes on from DATAQT010000121.1 coordinate 550, forward strand.
GTCGCCGCGAAGCGCGATGCACTGCGTCAGAAGCTCGATGCGTTCGCGGCGGCGATCACGGCGAACGACCAGAGCAAGCTGATCGAGGACGCGAAGAATCTGCAGGTCGCTTTCAACGACCTCGTCGGCGCCGACGACGCGCTGCGCAAATTCCAGTTCGATTCGGCCAGGCAAGGCTTCGAATCCTCGCAGAGCGGCTTCCAGATGTTCCGTATGGTCAGCATCGGCGCGCTGGTGGTCGGCGTGATCGCCGCCGCGCTGTCGTATCTGACGCTGAGTCGCGCGATTGCGCGTCCGCTCGGCGAAGCGCTCGGCCACTTCGACGCGATCGCTGCCGGCGATCTGCGTCGTCCGGTGATCGTGACATCGCGCGACGAAATGGGGCAACTGCTCGAAGGAATCGCCAGAATGCAGCGCAGCCTCACCGAAACGGTGCGCAGCGTGCGCGGCGGCAGCGAGTCGATCGCCACCGCGACGCGGCAGATCGCGGCGGGCAACATCGACCTGTCGTCGCGGACCGAGGAGCAGGCGTCCGCGTTGCAGGAAACCGCCTCGAGCATGGAGCAGCTGACCGGCACCGTGCGCCAGAACGCCGACAACGCGCGCCAGGCGAGCGCGCTTGCGGCCAGTGCGTCGGAGGTCGCCCACAAGGGCAGCGCGGTGGTCGGCCAGGTGGTCGGCACGATGGGCGACATCAACCAGAGCTCGGCAAAGATCGCCGACATCATCTCGATCATCGAGGGCATCGCCTTCCAGACCAACATCCTCGCGCTGAACGCGGCGGTCGAGGCGGCGCGCGCCGGCGAGGAAGGGCGCGGTTTCGCGGTCGTCGCGGGCGAAGTGCGCAGCCTGGCGCAGCGTTCGTCGGCGGCGGCCAAGGAGATCAAGGAGCTGATCGATACCTCGGTCGAGCGCGTGCAATCGGGCTCGGCGCTCGTCGATGAGGCTGGCCGCACGATGAGCGAAATCATCGGTGCGGTGCAGCGCGTGACCGACATCATGGGCGAGATCGCGGCGGCGTCGGAGGAACAGAGCGGCGGTATCGACCAGGTCGCGCGCGCGGTCACGCAGATGGACGAGGTGACGCAGCAGAACGCGGCACTCGTCGAGGAAGCGGCGGCCGCGGCGTCTTCGCTCGAGGAGCAGGCGACCCGATTGCGCCGCGCGGTCGCGGTGTTCCAGGTCGACGAGAGCGGCCGTGGCGGTCTCGAAGCGTCGTCGGCGGTTGCCGCGCGCAAGCGCGTGGTGTCGACGGCCCCGGTCGCCACGCGCGCGCGCAAGCTCACGCATGGCACAGCGCAGGCGGCGTTGCCGGTGACGGCCTCGATCGCGACCACGGCCACGGCCGCGATCGCGCAGCATGCGGTTGCCGCGTCCGCGCGCACACCGGCCAAGCCTGCGGCGACGGCCGGCGGCGATCAGGATTGGGAGACGTTCTAAGCTTGCTCGGGTTCAGGTGTACATGGGGGGCGGCGCCGTCGCGCGTCAGGTAGTCCGGCACGTGCCAGCTCGATGCAACATCCGTTCCCGATTGCTCGCGTTCTGTCCGGCATACGCCGTACATGCGGCGGTCTCTTCGCGAAAACCGCGCATGCATCCGCATGCGCGGTTTTTTTATGCCTCGCGCACGAATTAACGTTTGCGCGCCGCCGCCTTTCACCGATGCACGCCGCGATCCGGTACATTGACGGGCACGGCCCCGATCCGCGTGCGCGGCATGCGGCTGCCTCGCACCTGGAACAGGTGGCTCCCACTTATTGCTACACCCTGTGAACCCTGCCATGCGCCAGCCCCAAAGAACTGACATGACGCGATACGATCTTGCGCAACGCCTCGTCGAGGCACGCCGGGAGCATCGGCCGATCGATGCGCCCGCACCCGACAGCCTGCCGCCCGATGCGGCGACGGCCTATGCGATCCAGCAGGCGGTGATCGCGGGTCTCGGCGAGTCGACCGGCGCGTGGAAAATCGGCGCGAAGTCGCCGGGCGGCGCCGCCTCGGGCGCGCCGATTCCGGCCTCGCTGGTGGCGCCGTCGCCGGCGCGGCTCGCGCATGTCGGGTTCTTTCGCGTGCTGGTCGAACTCGAGATCGCGTTCCGCTTCGACGTGACGATCGAGCCGCGCGGCCAGGCCTATGCGCGCGACGAGGTGTTGTCGAAGGTCGGCGCCGTGCTGCCGGCCATCGAGATCGTCGACAGCCGGTTTGCCGAGTGGCCGAACGTCGCGCCGCTCGCGCAACTGGCCGACGCGCAGAACAACGGCGCGCTGATCACGGGCCATCCGGCTGTCTACGCGAGCCTCGCGCGTGGCTTCGACTTCGTGTCACCGGAACTGGAGCTGAGTTTCAACGGCCGCTCGCTGCTACCGGAAGTGACCGGCAATCCGGCCGGCGATCCGCGCGAGCTCCTTGTGTGGTTCGTCAACCATTGCGCGGCGATGGGTATCACGATCGAGCGCGACTGGACCTTGACCACCGGCTCATACGTCGGCGCGCACAAGATCGCCGAACCGGGCATCGTGCGTGGTCATATCGACGGACTCGGTGAAGTTGAAATCGAGTTGACCTGACCGCTGGTGCCGCGCTTGTTACGGCAAATTACGACGCTCCATGTCAAACGGCTGCCCCCAGGGTAGCCGTTTCTATTTTGACCAGGGCGAAAGGGTGGCAGGCCTGGAATGGTTAACCTGTTCGAATGCCTTTGTTGCAACTTTGCCGCGTCTTTCCGTATACACCTATAAGTGCGGCGTGCGTTGCTGCCGTGATCCAGTCATGCAGTCGATGCTTGCAGCAACGGTGAGCATGAAAAGCGGCGGGCAGCGAAAACGTCATCACGTGCATGCTTGTTGCGAAGTGTGCGTGCGCAGACAGGCGCTTTTTTATGATGGGTCGACTGTGCAGGTACGGGATGTGCAACAGCAACGCGACGACATGGCCGCGATGCAGCGGCACAGCGAAGTCGTGCAGGAGCACTGAATAGCGATGCGGTGCTGAAGAAAGCAGCAGTACAGCGGAGCAACAGATGATGTGATGCGGTGCTACGTGAGCGAAAAATTGTAGGTGGTCGAATTTTTGTTTCCAAGTGAGGATTGTGGGGAGGCGGTCACGGCGCGATTTTCGCAACGTAGTCCGTGAAAAAAAATTTAAAAGGGTTTAGGATGAATTCGAGCGATGTCGTTTCCGAATAGCGCGCCGCGCACGACATCGATCCAGACTTCGGCGAGGAGGTAGCATGGATATCTACAGCAGTTTCGCGACCCGCTTCGAGAAAACACGGGAGGACGAACTCTCGCTCGAGGAGTATCTCGCGCTCTGCAAAGACAATCCCGCCGCGTACGCCACCGCTGGCGAACGCATGTTGACGGCAATCGGAGAACCGGAACAGATCGACACTCGCAACGATCCGCGCATGTCGCGCATCTTCGCGAACAAGGTCATCAAGGTATACCCCGCATTCCGTGAGTTCTACGGAATGGAAGAGGTGATCGAGCAGGTGGTCGCCTACTTCCGGCACTCGGCCCAGGGGCTCGAAGAAAAGAAGCAGATCCTGTATCTGTTAGGCCCGGTTGGCGGCGGCAAGTCGTCGATCGCGGAACGTCTGAAGCAACTGATGGAACGCGTGCCGTTCTATGGGATCAAGGGCTCGCCCGTCAACGAATCGCCGCTCGGTCTGTTCGACTATGAAGAAGACGGTCCCATCCTCGAAGAGCAATATGGCATTCCGCGCCGCTATCTGAAGAACGTCCTGAGTCCGTGGGCGGTCAAGCGCCTGCATGAGTACAACGGCGACATCCGCAAGTTCCGCGTGGTGCGCCGCTATCCGTCGATCCTTCGTCAGATCGGTATCGCGAAGACCGAACCGGGAGACGAAAACAATCAGGACATCTCGTCGCTGGTCGGCAAGGTCGACATCCGCAAGCTCGAACAGTACGCGCAGGACGACGCCGACGCCTACAGCTACTCGGGCGGCCTGTGCCTCGCCAATCAGGGCCTGCTCGAATTCGTCGAAATGTTCAAGGCGCCGATCAAGGTGCTGCACCCGCTGCTCACCGCAACCCAGGAAGGCAACTTCAAGGGTACGGAAGGCTTCGGCGCGATTCCGTTCGACGGCATCATCCTCGCGCACTCGAACGAATCGGAGTGGAAGGCGTTCCGCAACAACCGCAACAACGAGGCGCTGCTCGACCGGATCTTCGTCGTCAAGGTGCCGTACTGCCTGCGCTATAGCGAAGAGGTCAAGATCTACGAGAAACTGCTGCGCAACTCGTCGCTGTCCAACGCGGTGTGCGCACCGGGCACCCTGAAGATGATGTCGCAGATGTCCGTGCTCACGCGTTTGCAGGAGCCGGAGAACTCGAGCCTGTTCTCGAAGATGCAGGTCTACGACGGCGAGAATCTGAAGGACACGGACCCGAAGGCGAAGTCGTACCAGGAGTATCGCGACTTCGCGGGCGTCGACGAGGGTATGACCGGCGTGTCGACGCGCTTCGCGTTCAAGATTCTGTCGCGCGTGTTCAACTTCGACTCGACCGAGGTCGCGGCCAATCCGGTGCATCTGATGTACGTGCTCGAACAGCAGATCGAACGCGAGCAGTTCCCACCGGAAACCGAGCAGAAGTATCTGTCGTTCATCAAGGACGTGCTCGCGTCGCGCTACGCGGAGTTCATCGGCAAGGAGATTCAGACCGCGTATCTGGAGTCGTACTCGGAGTACGGTCAGAACATCTTCGACCGCTACGTCACGTATGCGGACTTCTGGATCCAGGATCAGGAGTTCCGCGATCACGACACCGGCGAAAGCTTCGATCGTGCCGCCTTGAACGCCGAACTGGAGAAGATCGAGAAGCCCGCGGGCATCAGCAATCCGAAGGACTTCCGCAACGAGATCGTGAACTTCGTGCTGCGTGCGCGGGCTGCGAATGCGGGCAAGAACCCCGCGTGGATCAGCTACGAGAAGTTGCGCGTCGTGATCGAAAAGAAGATGTTCTCGAACACGGAAGAGCTGTTGCCGGTGATCTCGTTCAACGCGAAGGGCTCGGCCGAAGAGCAGCGCAAGCATGAAGACTTCGTCAATCGCATGGTGGCGAAGGGCTACACGCCGAAGCAGGTGCGGCTGTTGTGCGACTGGTATCTGCGCGTGCGCAAGTCGTCATGATGTGCGCATGATACTCATGGTGTGCCGCCCGTACGGTTCAACCGTGCGGGCAACCGGCGAGGCGCAAGCCGCAGGGACATAGCATTGCACTGCGCGGCGGGCGTCTCGCGCACCCGAAATATTAGTGCGGCCGCAGCGGATCGCGGTTGCATGGGACGGGAGACCGGGCGTGCTTCATCAAATCATCGACCGCAGGTTGGCAGGCAAGAACAAGAGCATTGCGAACCGCGAGCGCTTTTTGCGCCGCGTCAAAAACTATATTCGTCGTGCCGTTTCGGAGGCGGTGCGCGACCGCAGCATCAAGGACATCCAGAACACCCAGAGCATCACCATTCCGCGCAAGGACATCGCGGAGCCGTCGTTCCGTCATGGACCGGGCGGCAAGCGCGAGATGGTGCATCCCGGCAACTCGGACTACATCCGCGGCGACAAGATCCAGCGCCCGCAAGGCGGCGGTGGCGGCGGTGGAGGCAGTCAGGCCAGCAACGAGGGCGAAGGTCAGGACGACTTCGTGTTCGAGCTGAGCCGCGAAGAGTTCATGCAGTATTTCTTCGACGACCTCGAACTGCCGCGTCTCGTCAAAACCCACCTGATGGCTGTGCCGACGTGGAAAAGCATCCGCGCGGGCTGGGCCGCGGAGGGCACGCCGAACAACATCGACGTGGTGCGCTCGCTGCGCAGCGCGCTCGGCCGGCGCATCGCGCTCGGCGCGCCGCTCGTCAACCAGTTGCACGAGATGGAGCGGCAGCTCGAAGAGCTGAAGGCCGACCCCGCCGATCGCCGCGAAGAGATCAAGCTGCTCGAAGACGACATTCACCATCTGAAAGGACGCATCTGGCGGATTCCGTTTATCGATCCGTTCGATCTGCGTTACGTCAATCGCGTGAAGCAGCCCACGCCGTCGAGCCAGGCGGTGATGTTCTGCCTGATGGACGTGTCCGGTTCGATGGACGAGCAGCGCAAGGATCTCGCAAAGCGCTTCTTCATCCTGCTGTACCTGTTCCTCAAGCGCAACTACGAGCGCATCGAAGTGGTGTTCATCCGCCACCACACGCGCGCCGAGGAAGTCGACGAAGACACGTTCTTCCACTCGACCGAAAGCGGCGGCACCGTGGTCTCGAGCGCGCTCGAACTGATGCGCAAGGTGCTGGACGAGCGCTATTCGCCGACTGAATGGAATATTTACGGGGCGCAGGCTTCCGACGGCGATAACTGGACCGACGACTCGCCGAAGTGCCGCAAGATACTCTCGGATGACATCCTGGAGAAGGTGCGGTATTTTGCGTATATTCAGGTGACGCCCGAAGAGCAGAATCTGTGGCTCGAATACGCGCAACTGGCGCTGTCGCAACCGCATATGGCGATGAAGAAGGTCGAAACCGCGGCCGATATTTATCCGGTGTTTCGCGAGCTGTTCGAGAAGCAGGCGGCGACTTCGTGACGGGGCGCTGGTTACGCATGAAGCGCCTGAACGACGAAGCGCGCGGCGATTCGTACGACTTGGGGCACCCCACCGTATGACGCCGCCGCAGCGCAACAAAGGCGTGCCGCAGCAACAGTCGGGGCATGCCGAGGCAGAAGCGGCCAACACGGGAGCCGCTTGCGCCGGAGCAGTCCGCGATACTGCAGCACGGGACACACCGGAACGCCCATCGAAGGGCAAGGGAAGTCCGTATGAACGTAGCCGATAGACGGCCTCTGCCGTGCCCGTCCGACTGGACCTTCGAGTTGATCGAAGAATACGATTCGCATATCGCCCGTGTTGCGGAGCAATACGAGCTCGACGTGTATCCGATCCAGCTCGAACTCATCAGCGCCGAACAGATGATGGATGCCTACGCGTCCGTCGGCATGCCGGTGAACTACCGTCACTGGTCGTTCGGCAAACATTTCCTCTCTACCGAAAAGAGCTATCGTCGCGGCCAGATGGGGCTCGCATACGAAATCGTCATCAACTCGAATCCCTGCATCGCGTATCTGATGGAAGAGAACACGATGACGATGCAGGCGCTCGTCATCGCGCATGCGGCCTACGGCCACAACTCGTTCTTCAAGGGCAACTATCTGTTCCGCTTGTGGACGGACGCGCACGCGATTATCGATTACCTCGTCTACGCGAAGAACTACATCGCGGAGTGCGAGGAGCGCTTTGGGCTCGACCGCGTCGAAGAGCTGCTCGATTCGTGCCACGCGCTGATGAATTACGGCGTGGATCGCTACAAGCGGCCGCAGAAGCTGTCGCTTCAGAAGGAGTTCGCGGCGCGTCGCGAACGTGAGGCGTATCTGCAGTCGCAGGTCAACGAGTTGTGGCGCACGTTGCCTACGCGCCATACGCCGCTGCCCGAAGAGGTCGAAGAGCGCTATCCGCCCGAACCGCAGGAAAACCTGCTGTATTTCGCGGAGAAAAACGCGCCGCTGCTCGAGCCGTGGGAGCGCGAGGTGATCCGTATCGTGCGCAAGATCGGCCAGTACTTCTATCCGCAGCGGCAGACTCAGGTGATGAACGAAGGCTGGGCGACGTTCTGGCACTACACGCTGCTCAATACGATGTACAACCAGGGCAAGCTGGAAGACGGCTTCATGATGGAGTTTCTCCATTCGCACAGCAACGTGGTCTACCAGCCGCCGGTCACGAAGCCGTATTACAGCGGCACCAACCCCTACGCGCTCGGTTTTTCGATGATGAGCGACATTCGCCGCATCTGCGAGTCGCCGACCGAGGAAGACCGCAAGTGGTTTCCGAATCTGGCCGGCAGTCCGTGGCTGCCCGCGATGCACTACGCGATGCGCAACTTCAAGGACGAGAGTTTCGTCGCGCAATACCTTTCGCCGCATCTGATCCGCGACATGCGCCTGTTCTCGGTGCTCGACGACGACATGCGCGACGCGCTCGAAGTGTCGGCGATTCACGACGACAGCGGCTACCAGTACGTGCGCCAGGCGCTCTCGCGGCAGTACGACATGCATCACCGCGAGCCGAACATCCAGGTGTGGGCCGTCAATACGCGGGGTGACCGCAGCCTCACGTTGCGGCATTTCATGAGCGACAACCGGCACCTGTCCTCGGATAGCGAGGAGGTGCTCAAGCACATGGCGCGTTTGTGGCAATTCGACGTGTACCTCGAGAGCGTCGACGAGAACGGCACCGTCAGAAAACGCTACGATTGCCGTTATATGCCGCCGGCCGTGAAAATCTGAGGTCCGATTCGAGGTCCGTACGCACTGGCGGAAACGCTTTGTAAGCTCGGCCGACCGGTCCGCGTCGACTATCTGAAGCCCCTGCAGCCACCCGGCTGGCGGGGGCTTCTTTTTTTTGCGCCTCAAATTCGCCGGGGATTCGTACCCAGGGCTTTCCTGCAGAGTCGCTGACAAAATCCCATCTCAAGCTTTCATTTATGTAAAATTCGCCGCGCGCGTGGGCGGAGCGCCGGCGACGCGTGGCATCAAGGCGACGCCACGACCGTCATCCTCGTCATTAAAAAAAGGACCGACATCAGCATGAATGACATAACCAACCGAACCGTCGTGGCCGAGGCCGATGACACCCGGCGCCGCATCCTCGCGATCGTGGGTGCTTCATCGGGCAATCTCGTCGAGTGGTTCGACTTCTACGTGTATTCGTTCACGGCGCTGTATTTCGCGCCGTCGTTCTTTCCGAGCGGCAATCCCACCACACAGTTGCTCAACACCGCCGGCGTGTTCGCCGCCGGCTTCCTGATGCGGCCGATCGGCGGCTGGTTTTTCGGCCGGCTCGCGGACAAGCGTGGCCGCCGCACCGCGATGATGGTGTCGGTCTTCATGATGTGCGGCGGCTCGCTCCTGATCGCGATGCTGCCCACGTACGCACAGATCGGCGCGCTCGCGCCGGCGCTGCTGCTGATCGCGCGGCTGTTTCAGGGGCTGTCGGTGGGCGGCGAATACGGCACCAGCGCGACCTATATGAGTGAGGTCGCGTTGAAGGGCCGGCGCGGCTTCTTCGCGTCGTTCCAGTACGTGACGCTGATCGGAGGTCAACTGTGCGCGCTGCTCGTGCTCGTGATCCTGCAGCAGACGCTGACGACCGACGAGCTGAAGGCCTGGGGTTGGCGCGTGCCGTTCGTGATCGGCGCGGGCGCGGCGCTCGTCGCGCTGTATCTGCGTAAATCGCTCGACGAAACCACCACCGCCGCGATGCGTCAGCGCAAGGAGGCGGGTACGCTGCGCGGACTATGGCAGCACAAGGGCGCGTTCGCGACGGTGCTCGGCTTTACGGCCGGCGGCTCGCTGATCTTCTATACGTTCACGACGTATATGCAGAAGTACCTGGTCAACACGGCTGGCATGCACGCGAAGACCGCGAGTTCGGTGATGACCGCCGCGCTGTTCGTCTACATGCTGATGCAACCGGCGTTCGGCGCGCTGTCCGACCGGATCGGCCGGCGCCGCTCGATGCTGTGCTTCGGTTTGTTCGCGACGATCGGCACGGTGCCGCTGCTGCATGCGCTGAAGGACGTGGCGAACCCGTTCGCGGCGTTCGCGCTCATCGTCGTCGCACTCGCGATCGTCAGCTTCTATACGTCGATCAGTGGCCTGATCAAGGCTGAAATGTTCCCGCCGCAAGTGCGCGCGCTCGGCGTGGGCCTCTCGTATGCGGTCGCGAATGCGATCTTCGGCGGCTCGGCGGAATATGTCGCGCTGTGGCTGAAGTCGGCCGGTGTCGAAACGATGTTCTTCTGGTACGTGACCGCGATGTGCGCGCTCGCGGGCATCGTGTCGCTGCGCATGCGCGATCCATCGACTCAAGGGTTTCTGCGGCACGAGCCGTAAGGGGGCGGTATAGCGGAAGGGCCAAAGCGGCGCTGTGGGACGACCCCACCGCCGCTTTTTTTGATGGCATTGGCGGCGCGCCGCGCTCAACTCACGACGATCCGCGTCCCCCACGCATGCAGCAGGTCGCGCAGACTCTCGGCCTGTTCCATCCTCGTGCCGCTGCGCAGATGAATCTGCACCGCGCGGCCCGCAATGCCGTCGACAGGTTGCGCGAGCCACAACTCCACCGCGAGCCCGAGCCCTTCGGGTTGGTCATCGACGACTGGTTCGATCACGCGCGGCCTGAAACACGCATTGTCTGACATGGCGAAACACCTCTGCTGCGATGAAGGGTCGTGCTCATCATAATCAGCCTCGCGTGTGGGACCAAGTAACGAATCCGCGTTTGCTAAGCAGGGAATGCTTGGCAGAAAACCCACTTGAACGCGGTCGCGTTGTTAGCGAAGTGCCTGTCGCGGCTCATAGCGGCTCGGCCCGATCGCCGACGAATTCATCGACGAACTTCTCGATGACGTTATCGGCGGTCGTGGCCTCATTCGCCGCGAGCGCACTCGCCATCGGCGGGCGTCCACGCCAGGCCGCGCGCGCCAGCATCAGCAGATGGTAGTAAAGCCGCGCGCTCAAGCCATGGTTGTACGCGAACAGATGCGCGAGGGCGATCCGCGAGCCCGCGCGCGCGTCGCCGTTTCTCGCGTGAATCGACACGGCGATCGGCGCGAAGCGCCGCAGCGCCAGCCGTCGCGACGGTTCGAGCCGCGCGGGCAGGCGCAGCGACTTCACGAACGCATACGCGTTGAGCGGCGCGGCCGTGCTCGTGCCGCGCGTGCTGTGCGAGACCGACGTCGCGGTCTTCCGATACACCGATACATAGTCGTGCAGATAAAACACCTCGCGCGCGGCCAGACATAGCTCGGTGCCGAATACGTAGTCGCAGCAGGCGCCGTACCGCTCGTCGTAGCCGACCCGCTTGACGAGCCGCGCATCGGCCATCCAGCCGTTGTTCGGAAACATCTGGATCAGGCCGGTGCGCCCCGCTAGCGGCTGCAGACCCTCGTTGGCCTTCGTGCGCCGGAACGCCGTGTTCAGGCGTTCGCTCGCATCGAAGTCGATCATGCCGTCGTGATCCGCTTCGTACTGAGCGCCGAATGCCGCATCGAGCTGCGGATAGTGCTGCCAGAGCGACACGAGTTTGTCGACGGCGTCGCTCGTCAGTAGATCGTCATCGTGAATCAGCAGGATCTTGTCGCCGCGCGCCCGCGCGAACAGGCTCGACACATTGCGGGCCTGGCCAAGCGGCGGCTCGTTCCGCCCGTAGCGCACGCGCGGCTCGTCGCGATAGCGCTGCGCGAGCAGTTGCCGCGAGCGTGTGTCCGTCGAATCGTCGCCAATCACGATTTCCAGATGCCGATAGCTTTGCGCGAGGCACGAATCGACGCATTCGATCAGCAGATCGGGACGATTGCAGGTGGGCACGCAGATCGAGACGTAGGCGACCGGCGCCCGGGCAAGGGGAGAATTTGACGCGTTGGACATATGACGCCTTTTATCGATCGGAAGCGGCACGAAGCTGGGGAAAGCGGGGCAGCCGGTTCGCAGGGCGCACACGTTGCTGCAGACAGCAAAATAGTCCAATGCACCGAAAAAATATTCGGTAAAAATGAGGAAGAAATGTTTGCTTACAGAAAGGCGCTGTAAGGAAGGGGTGATGCGGCCCGGATGCGCAACACAGCCAGGCCGCCTGGCGAGCGGGGTTTTATTTTTTCAACTGACCGACGGTTCGCCCTCGCCGGGTTTTTTGCCCGGATGGTCGGCGGGGGACTGCTGGCGGCCTTCGTCATGACGCTCGGGCATCTTGCTCTTCGCGTTATCGCTATGCGAGGCCTGGTGCGGGTGTGCGAGGTCCTCGGTAGGGTTGCCGGCGTCGGTTTTTGATTCATTTTTGGCCGCGTTTTTTGCCTCGCCTTGGGATTTTTCCGTTGCTTTGCTCATCGCTGCTCTCCTGGAGGGAAGACAACCTCACGCAGCAAGGCACGGACCCGGGCGGCGTGGCACGGAGGCAGCCTCGCGCCGGGGGCGTTCCACGCTCAGGCAGCCGCGTTGCGCGGCGTACCGCCCGTGAGCGACACGATGAAATCGAGAAACGCGCGCACCTTGGCCGGCGGACGATGCCGCGACGGATACAGGGCATGCAGCGGATGCACCGCGTCGCCCCAATCCGGAAAGAGTTCGATGAGCTTGCCGCTCGCGAGCAGCGACTCCGCGCCGAGCGCCAGAATCTGCGCGATCCCCTGGCCGGCGATGCACACGCTATGCAGCGTGCCGACGTCGTTGACGGTCAGCCGGCCTTGCGGTGTCAGCGCGAGCTTCTTGCGGCCGCGCTGGAATTCCCAGCTGAGCGGATAGCCGGTGAGCGGATCGCGAAACCTGATGCAGAGATGCCGGCCGTCTTCGAGTTCGCCGGGATTGGCCGGCTTACCATGCTTCTTCAGATACGAAGGCGCGGCCACGGTCAGGATGCGCGTATCGAGCAGCTTGCGCGCCACGAGCGTCGACAGCGGCGGGTCGCCGAAGCGGATCGCGATATCGAAGCCGTCCGCGACCATATCGCCCAACTGCTCGCGCGTGACCAGTTCGAGTTGCAGGTCCGGATGTTTGTCGATGAAGCCGCCGAGACGCGGCCCGAGCACGAGCCGTGAAAAGAACGGATCCATATTCACGCGCAGACGCCCGCGCACCGCGCTCGCGCCCTGCGCGGCGCAGGCCGCCGCTTCCTCGAGTCCGCCCAGCAGCGGCACGATCTGCTCGTAGAAACGCCGGCCCTCGTCGGTGAGCGTGACCGAGCGCGTGGTGCGGTCGAACAGGCGAATGCCGAGGCGCGCTTCGAGTCGGGCCACCGAGCGGCTCACGCCCGATTGCGACATGTCGAGCGCAACGCCTGCGGCCGCGAAGCTGCCGCAATCGACGATCGCCGTCAACACGCCCATCCCGTTCAGCATGCGCTCGTCAAATGGCATCTGGGGTTCCTTGCCTGGTAGCCGTGGATGCCCGTCATGCTAACGCGAGTGACACCCGTTGCGCGCGAAGCATGAGCCGATGGCATCAGCGTCCATACAGTCATGCCGTGGTGTCAATCGTGTGTCAATCCCATCAAGCGCGATGAAGCGCAGCGCGCCTCAACGCCCCGCGCTTGGCGCAGCCTGCCCGCGAATCTCGCGCGTGCCCGACGGGTCGTCGAGATGGCGGAAGACCCACGCGGACACGAGCGTGATCACGCCGACACACACGAACGCGAGCCGGAAGCCGAGTTCCGCCGAACCCCATTGCGCCGCGAACAGATTCACGAGCCCGCCGCCAATCGACACGCCGAGCCCGATCGCGAGCATCTGCACCATCGAGAACAGGCTGTTGCCGCTGCCCGCGTCTTCGTGCGACAGGTCTTTCAGCGTGACGCTGTTCATCGCCGCGAACTGCATCGAGTTGGCCGCGCCGAACACGGCGAGGATCGCGATTTCGATCAAGAGCGGCGTGCCGCGCGAAATCAGCGAGAACGCCACGATCGCCGAGCCGACGATGATCGTATTGACGAGCAGGAACGTGTCGTAACCGTAGCGGCGCACGAGCGGCGCGATCCAGCGTTTCGCGAGGGTGCCGGCGAGCGCCGCGGGCAGCATCATCAGACCGGAGTGCAGCGGCGAATAGCCGAGTTGCAATTGCAGCAGCAGCGGCACGAGGAATGGCACCGCGCTCGAACCGACCCGGCACACGAGGTTGCCGATCAAGCCGACGCTGAAGTTCGGCTCGCCGAACAGCGACAGCTTGAACAGCGGATCGCGGCGGCTTCTCGCGTGCGGAACGTAGGCGAGCGCGCTCGCGACGGCCAGCGCGAACAGCCCCGCCGACCACGCCGCGCGATGCGAGGGGACCGGTGCATCGATCGCGAGCGAGAACGCGATCATGCACAGCGACAGCAGCGCGCAGCCGATGAAATCGAACGGCGGCGCCTGCGCTTCGTCATGCGACGGCAAGAAGCGATGCACCGCATACAGACCGACCGCGCCGATCGGCACGTTGATCAGAAAGATCCAGTGCCACGTGATCGCCTGCACGAACCAGCCGCCGAGCGTCGGACCGGCGATCGGCCCGAGCTGGCCCGCGATCGAGATGAACGCGAGCGCCGACACGTACTGTTCGCCCGACACGCTGCGCAGCACCGCGAGCCGTCCGATCGGCAGCAGCATCGAGCCGCCGAGGCCTTGCAGCACGCGCGCCAGCACGAGTTGGCCCAGCGTGTGCGCGCTCGCGCAGCAGATCGAGCCGAGCACGAACACGAGGATGGCGGCGAAATAGACGCGGCGGGTGCCGAAGCGGTCGGCGAGCCAGCCGGAGGCGGGCGTGAGCATCGCCATCGTCAGCGTGTAGGCGACGACGATCGGTTGCATCGCGAGCGGCGCGACGTGCAGGCTGTTCGCGATCGACGGCAGCGCGGTGTTGACGATCGTCGTGTCGAGCGACTGCATGAAGAAGCCGGCGGCGACGATCCACAGTAGGGCGGTCTGGGAGGAATCCCTGGTCATGTTTTCAACGGCGGGCACGGCGGCGGCAAAGCGCCGCCCAGGCGGGACAGGTGGAATTCCGTCATCTTATTGACATCTCCGTCAATCGGGAACCCCACTGAGGTCGCTGACTGTTATCGACATTGCCGATAAGCAGCGCCACAATCACGCATGCTCAATCCGATCTGGCTCAAGACCTTCTCGACCGTCGCGGCCTGCCACAGCTTCACCGAAGCGGGGCGGCGGCTCGACCTGACGCAATCGAGCGTCAGCGAACATATCCGGCGGCTCGAACAGAGCGTGGGCCGGCGCCTGTTCGTGCGCGATACCCATTCGCTCGCGATGACGCCCGACGGCGAAGCGATGCTCGCGCATGCGAGCGTGATCCTGCAGGCGCTGTCGCGCGCGGAATCGCAGTTTCGCGCGCCGCGTCTGAAGGGGCGCGTGCGACTCGGCTCGTCGGACGACATCGCGCTCGGCCCGCTGCCCACCGTGCTCGCGGCGTTTCGCAATGCGCATCCCGACGTCGAGCTCGAAATCACGATCGGCATGACGGGCAGGCTCTATGAACTGCTCGAGGCGGGCGCGATCGATCTGCTGGTCGGCAAGCGTCGGCTGGGTGACCGGCGCGGCGTGCCGCTCTTCACGGGCCGGCTCGAATGGCTTGCGCGGACCGGCACGCTCGTCGATCCAAGCCAGCCGCTGCCGCTGATTCTCGTCGCCGAGCCGAGCGTGACGCGCGCGGTCGTGCTCGATGCGCTCGCCGAAGCCGGCGCGAGCTGGCAGATCGTCTGCACGAGCAGCAGTCATTCCGGCTGTATCGCGGCCGCGCGCGGCGGCCTCGGGATTACCGTGCGTCCGCAGTATCTGGCCGCGCGCGGGCTCGCGCCGCCGTTGAATGCGGCCGGTCTGCCGACCTTGCCGTCGGTGGAATTCATCGCGCTGGCGGCGAAGCGCTTGAGCCGCCCGGCAGGCACGCTGCTGCAGTTGCTGCATGACAGCGACCTGCGCGGGTCGTGGATTGGCGAGTGAGGCGCGCCGCTCAGGCCGGCATCTTGCGAAACGAGATCGCAAAGCGGTTCCAGGCGTTGATCGCCGAGACGAGCAGCGTCAGATCGACCAGTTCCTCGTCGCTGAAATGCGGCCGCACCGCTTGCCATACCGCGTCGGGCACGTGATCGTGCGACACCAGCGTGACCGCCTCGGTCCACTCGAGCGCCGCGCGCTCGCGGTCCGTGAAGAAGGGCGTTTCGCGCCATACGACGACGGTCGCGAGACGCCGCTCGGTTTCACCGCCTTTGCGCGCGTCGCTCGTGTGCATGTCGACGCAATATGCGCAACCATTGATCTGCGATGCGCGCAGTCGCACGAGTTCGGTCAGCGATTTTTCGAGCGCCGACTTGCCGATGCGCTCTTCGACGCCGAGCAGTGATTTGATCGCGGCGGGGTTGGCTTTGTAGAAGTCGAGACGTTGTTCCATGATGGGCTCCGGGGACGGTTGAGAGAGACGCCAGATCTGTACGGCAGTGGATACGACAGGTGTCAGCTTAGTCCAGCCGATGGATCACAAAAATGGCCGATTCCGGATATTTTCAGGTAGCCACTTTCGGGTGCCCGGCGTGCCTGCCGAGCATCCTTACCGGCGACAATGACATCGTTGCCGCGTGCGGGCCGATTCGGTATGGTGGGCTGTCGATCCTTCCAATGCGCCATTCATCGCGATCCGGAGTCCTGCCCCATGAACCTTGCCGCCGACCAGTCCGAGCCTCCGACGCCGCCGATCCGCACCGATGTCCTGATCGTCGGCGCCGGTCCCGTGGGTCTTTTCGCGGCGTTCGAGGCCGGCGTGATCGGCCTCAGCTGTCAGATCGTCGACATACTCGGGCGCGTCGGCGGCCAGTGCATCGAACTGTATCCCGACAAGCCGATCTACGATATTCCCGCCATCCCGTCGTGCACCTCGCGTGAACTGGTCGAACGGCTGCTCGCTCAATGCAAGCCGTTCGATGTGCCGATTCATCTGGAACAGCGCGTCGAAACGGTCGAGCAGCGCGACGACGGACGCTGGACCGTGCGCACGCAGCGCGGCCTCGTGTTCGATGTCGCGGCGATCCTGCTCGCGGCCGGCAACGGCGCATTCGTACCGCAAAAGCTCGTGCTCGCCGAAGCCGAGCCGCTCGAAAAGCGCCACGTGCACTACAGCGTGCCGCGTCTTGCCGATTTCGCCGACCAGAACGTGGTCGTCGCGGGCGGCGGCGATTCGGCGCTCGACTGGGCCCTGGCATTACGCAAGGTCGCGCGGCGCGTGACACTCGTGCATCGGCGCGCCGGCTTCAGCGCGGCCGATTCGAGCGTCGAGCAGATGCGGCGCGCGGTCGAGGCGGGCGAGATGGACTTCGTCGTCGGCGCGATCGCGGCGCTCAATGTGGAAGACGGCGCGCTGCGTTCGCTGACTTTGCGGAAGATCGACGGCGAGACGCGACTCGAAGCCGATCATCTGATCGCGCTGTATGGACTCGTCGCCGATCTCGGCCCGATCGCGCAGTGGGGACTGACGATTCACGGCGGGCGCGTCGATGTCGATACCTCGAACTACGAAAGCTCGCGGCCGGGCATCTTCGCGGTCGGCGATATCGCGAACTATCCGAACAAACAGAAGCTGATCCTGTCGGGCTTTCACGAAGCGTCGCTCGCGCTGCGCAAGGCGTACGCCTACGCGTATCCCGACAAAAAGCGCGTGCACGTTCATTCGAGCTACGACGCGAAGCTCGCGGAAAAGATCAGCGCGGCCGGTTGACGGGCGCCGCAAGACCCGTGGCGATGTTCAGTCGGGCGAGTGGCTGGCATGACGCCGCCACCGGCCCGTTAGCACCTGCTCGTATGCCTCGCGGCACGCGCTATTTTCCCGCTGGTTGACTCGCGGCGGCCGCGGCGCTCGCAGCCTTGTCTTTCTTCCTGGCCTCATGGTGGCCGATCGCGCAGCCTGTCGCCGCGCCCGCCGCGCCATGATCTCCGGCGACATGGCCGGCTACGCCGCCCACCACCGCGCCCTTGGTGCAGCCCTCCGCCTGGGCGGCGGTGGATGCGAAGCTCAACGCGGCGGCGAGCGCGAGCGGGGTCGCGAAGTTCGTGACGAAAATCGTGAATAGCTTTTTCAATTGACACTCCTGTTTTTGCTAACGAAGGGCTAAGCGGAAACCGAAACCGCCATGCGGTGACGCGTTCCGTGATTACCCGCTAGCAATCGCGGGGCCCGTCGTTATAAGCTCTGCGCCTGACGGGCCGGCGCGCGAGCGTGCATCGCGACGTATCGCGGCCCACGCGTGGAGCGCGCCACGGCTTGTGCGAAGACGCTGCCGCCGGCCAGGCGCGAGGATTGCTTAAAACGAAAATTACTTTTGCGTGCCCGCCATGACCCAGCTCGATGCTTTTTCTTCCCGCGACCACGGCGAGCCCGCCCGAGTGGAGGCCGAAACTGCGCCGTCCGCGTCCGTGAGCGTCGATTATTCGTCGCTCGTGCAGGCGATCTCGGACTACGCGATCTTTCTGCTCGACGCGACCGGCCACATCGTGAGCTGGAACGTCGGTGCGCAGAAGCTGAAGGGCTACACGGAAAGCGAGATCGTCGGTCAGCATTTCTCGCGCTTCTATACCGAGGAAGCCGTCGCGCGCGGCTGGCCGACCTACGAGCTGCAACAGGCGGCGCTGACCGGCCGCTTCGAGGACGAAGGCTGGCGCGTGCGCAAGGACGGCACGACGTTCTGGGCGAACGTCGTGATCACGGCGGTCCGCGACGAGACGGGCAAGGTCACGGGTTTCGCGAAGATCACGCGCGATCTGACCGCGCAGCGGGAATATATCGAAGCGCTGCGGCAGAGCGAGGAGCGCTTCCGTCTGCTCGTCGACAGCGTGAAGGACTACGCGATCTTCATGCTCGATCCGCAAGGTTTCGTCGTCAGCTGGAACTCGGGCGCTGCGCGCATCAAGGGCTATACGCATGACGAAATCGTCGGCCAGCATTTCTCGCTGTTCTATGTGCCGGAGGAGGCGGCGGCCGGCAAGCCCGCGCGCGAGCTCGCCATCGCGCGACAGCTCGGCACCGTCGAAGACGAAGGCTGGCGCGTACGCAAGGACGGCTCGACGTTCTGGGCCAACGTGATCATCACCGCCGTGTACGACGAAACGCGCCGGCTGCGCGGCTTCGCGAAGGTCACGCGCGACCTGACTGAGCGGCGTCGGCGCGAGGAGCTCGAGCGCTCGAGCGAGCGCATGCGCGAGTTTCTCGCGACGCTCGCGCACGAACTGCGCAATCCGCTCGCGCCGGTGCGCAACGCGGTCGGCGCGATGCAAATGGAAACCGGTCTGAGCCCGACGCTCGCGCAGGCGCGCGATCTGATCGATCGCCAGGTCACGCACCTGACGCGGCTCGTCGACGATCTGCTCGATATCGGCCGCATCATGTCCGACAAGGTCGAACTGCGCATCGCGCGGGTCGATCTCGCCGAGCTCGTCGCGCGCGCGATCGAAGCGGCGCGGCCGTTTTCCGACTCGCGCGAGCAGCGCGTGGCCGCCCATGTGCCCGACACCCCCGTGGTCATTCGCGGGGACATGACGCGGCTCGTGCAGGTGCTGCAAAACCTGCTGCACAACGCGTCGAAGTTCTCACCCAACGGCAGCGAGATCGATGTGCTGGGCCGGATCGACTTTCGCATGGCGGTGCTGGAAGTGCGTGACTCCGGCTGCGGCATTCCGGTGCGCTCACTGGACAGGATCTTCGAGCTGTTCGCGCAGGAGACGGGCGACCAGAACGTCGGCGAGGGCGGCCTCGGAATCGGCCTCACGCTGTGCAAGTCGCTGGTCGAAATGCATGGCGGCAGCATCGTCGCGAGCAGTGAAGGTCCGGGGTCCGGCAGCACGTTCACGCTGAGTCTGCCGCTCGCGTCCGCGCAGACCGATGTCACCGAGTTCGGCACCTTCACGGCCGCCCCTGACGTGCAGCCGCTGCGGATTCTGCTCGTCGACGACAATCGCGATTCGGCCGACAGCCTTGCGATGCTGCTCGAACTGAAGGGCCACGAGGTGCGGATCGCCTACGAGGGCGAGCAGGCGCTGCAAATCGCGCCGCGCTTCTCTCCGCATCTCGCGCTGATCGACATCGCGATGCCGAAGATGGATGGCTATGCGACGCTCGCGGCGATGCGCGCGCAGCCCGAGATGGCCCGCACGATGTACGCGGCGATGACGGGCTTCGGTCATGCGAGCGATCTCGATCGCACGCGCCAGGCGGGTTTTCATGCGCACCTGGTGAAGCCAGTCGAGATGGCCGTCCTCGATGCGTTGCTCGAAAAAGCGGATGGACGTCTCAGCGCAAGCGGGGGGACGTAGCCGCTGTTTCGCTGTGCGTCGGGCCTGGTCAGCCAAGGTACGGGGCTTGCTATGACTCTGCATACGTTCAGGTCCGCCGCTCTTCGGCGGCCCGCGGATCGAACCGACGCAGGGAGGCACGATGCCCGACACGCGCGACCACGCGGCCAGTTTCAAGGCCCAGTCACGACCAGAGCCGGATGAACGGGGGGGCCCCCCGTTAAGCGCGAATGGCCGCGCGCGGCAGTCCGGCCAACCCGCTGCATCACTCGACGATTTCCTGCGCGAAGCGCGCTTCGACGCGAACGATCCCGTTGCGCTCGCTGGGTTGCTCGCCGGGCTGATCGAGCGCGGCTTCGATCGCGCGCCGACCCTGCCGTTGCCGGGGCGCGGCGAAACGCTGGTGCGCTGGCGTGCGCTGGCGGCCGTCGCCGCGTGCGACCTCGGTCTCGTCAAACTGTTCGAAGGCCATACCGATGCACTCGCGATCCTCGCCGAGCTCGATGGTCCGATGCCGCCCGCGGCAGGCCGCTGGGGCGTGTGGGCGGCCGAGGCACCCGACGCGCGCGTGCGCGCAATCAACGAAGGACCCCGAAATGTTTCCGGCGCTGGCGCTCAGCTGCGCCTGTCCGGTACCAAAGCCTGGTGCTCCGGTGCGCGGGCGGTGACCCATGCGCTCGTGACCGCATGGCGCGACGACGAGCCCGTGCTCGCGGCCGTCGCGATGGACCAGACCTCGATCTCGATCGATACCTCGAAGTGGCAGGCCGTCGGCATGCAGGCGACCGCGAGCGCGGATGTGACGTTCAACGACACGGCGGCGACCCTCGTCGGCGCACCGCATGCGTATGTGCGCCGCGCAGGCTTCTGGCATGGCGGCGCCGGTATCGCCGCGTGCTGGTACGGGGCGGCCGCGCAGATTGGCCGCACGTTGCGCGACGCGTGCGCCCAGCGCGCGGATGCGCATCGTCTGGCGCATCTCGGTGCGACGGATGTCGCATTGCAGGCGGCCGCCGCGGTGCTGCGCGAGAGCGCCGCGTGGATCGACGCGCAACCGTCGGCGGATGCGGAGATACCCGCATTGCGCGCGCGTCTTGCCGTCGAGCAGGCCGCGAGCACCGTGATCGATCACGCGACGCGCGCGCTCGGAGCCGGCCCCTTGTGCCGCAACGCGCGCTTCGCGCGGGCGCTGGCCGATCTGCCGGTGTTTCTGCGGCAAAGCCACGCGCAACGCGATCTCGCCGCGCTCGGAGAGCGGCTCGCCGCGGCCGGTGGCGCGACCGCCGCGATTCCAGCGCATCACGCGCCCACGCATCCCGACACGTCGTGGGCGCTATGACGCTTTCTGCCCCCACCTTCGGAGGATCGCTGAGATGAGCTCGACGATGCTGTACTTCGATGATCTTTACCGGCGCAGCGACGACCCGTGGCGCCTGCGCGAAGGCTGGTACGAACGCCGCAAGCGTTCGCTGACCCTCGCGCTGCTGCCTCGGCCGCGCTATCGCAACGTGTTCGAACCGGGCTGTGCGAACGGCGAATTGACGGCCGAGCTCGCGAAACGCTGCGATGCGCTGCTCGCCGCCGATCTGCACGCACGCGCCGTCGAGCTTGCTCGCGAACGCGTGGCGGGTGCGTCGAACGTGCGGGTCGAACAGCGCACGGTGCCGCGCGAATGGCCGACGCAGGATGGGCCGTTCGATCTGATCGTGATCAGCGAGTTCGCGTACTACCTCGACGCGGCCGAGCTCGAAACGCTGGCCGCGCGCATCGCCGGATCGTTGACGACGGACGGCACGCTGCTCGCCTGTCATTGGCGCCGACCGTTCGCCGAAGCGCGCGAATCAGCCGACCACGCGCACGCGCTATTCGATGCGCGCTGTGGTCTCGTGCGGCTCGCGCATCACGACGAAGCCGATCTGCTGATCGACGTATGGTCGCGCGACGCACGTTCGGTCGCGCAACGCGAGGGGCTTCTATGATCGGCGTGATCGTGCCGGCGCATAACGAGGAGGCGTTGATCGCGCGGTGCCTCGCGGCGTTGCTCGAAGCGTCGCGACACGAAGCGCTCGCCGGCGAGGCGGTGCGGATCGTCGTCGCGCTCGACGCGTGCAGCGATTTCAGCGGCGCCATCGCGCGCGCTTATGGCGTGCAGACGCTCTCGCTGAAGGCGCGCAACGTCGGCGTCGCGCGGGCGCTCGGGGCCTCGCTCGCGCTTGCGCAAGGCGCGCGCTGGCTCGCGTTTACCGATGCCGACAGCCGCGTGTCGTCCGACTGGCTGGCCGCGCAACTGGCGCTCGGCGCCGACGCCGTGTGCGGCTCGATCGCCGTCGACGATTGGGGCGCGCATCCGCACAGCGTGCGCGAATACTTTCGCAAGACCTACGTGGACGCGGACGGACATCGTCACGTGCATGGCGCGAATCTCGGCGTCTGCGCGGACGCCTATCGGCGCGCGGGCGGTTTTCCGCCGCTGAAGTGCAGCGAGGACGTCGCACTCGTCGATCGACTGATCGCGACTGGCGCGCGCATCGCGTGGAGCGCCGCGCCGCGCGTGACCACGAGCGCGCGCACCGCGGCCCGCGCGCGCGGCGGTTTCAGCGACACGCTGATCGGGTGGGCGACGGATAGCGCGCTGGCCTGAATGATGACGCTGCGAGGAGGACGATGATGGTGGACGCGTTTTACGTTCTATTCGGCGAAGGCAGGAGTCTCGACCCGTTGCAGATGAGCCTGCGCTCGATTGTCGTGTTCGTGATCGCGCTCGTGCTGATCCGCGTATCGGGGCGACGCTCGTTCGGACAGCGCTCGCCGTTCGATCTGGTCGTCGTGATTCTGCTCGGCGCGACGCTGAGCCGGGCGATCGTCGGCGCGTCGCCGTTTATCGCGACCGTGGTCGCGTCGTTCGTGATCGTCATGTGTCACCGGATACTCGCGTGGGCTTGCATCCGCTCGCGCCGCTTCGAACTGCTGGTGGGCGGCGCCGAGCGCGAGGTGTTCAGCAACGGCCAGTTCAACGCGAACGAAATGCATGCGGCGCTCGTCACGCGCACCGACGTGGAGGAAAGCGTGCGGCAGAAAACCGGCTCGCGCTCGATGGACAATGTGGCCGCCGCGATTCTGGAGCGCAATGGCGAAGTGAGCGTGATTCACAAGCGCGCGTGAGCGCGGAATCACGTGAAGGGCAGGGGACGCTCAGCGCCGCTCAGCCACGCCCACCGCGCGAAATCTCTGCACCCGCGCCGCGCGGCAAGCGCAGCGTGACGGGAATCGACGCGAACGAGCACAAGCCGACCACGAGGAACGCGGGCCAGAAATCCGACCACGTGATACTCGGATGCCCATGCAGTGCGCGCGAAATCTGCAGCACGATCCCGCCGACAGTCACGCCGAGACCGAGCGACATCTGCTGGACGACGCTGCCGAGGCTCGTCGCGCGGCCGACGTCGCGGCTCGCGATCTCCGCGTAGGTCAGCGAATTGAGGCTCGTGAATTGCAACGCGGGGAAGAAGCCGCCGAGCAGTACGACGACCCAGATGATCCACGTCGGCGTGTGCGGGAAAAAGAGCCCGCACGCGGCGATCGAAATGCCCGATAGCGCGGCGTTGAACACCAGCACCTGGCGAAAGCCGAACTGGCGCAGCACGGTGGAGGCGATCGTGCGCATGAACATGCCGCCGAACGCGGACGCGCAGGTGATCAACCCTGATTGGAACGCGCTCATGCCGTGGCCCTCCTGCAGCAGCAACGGCAGCAGGAACGGCAACGCGCCTAGGCCAATGCGGAACAGCGAGCCGCCGAGCACGCTCGCCTGGAAGGTCGGCACCTTGAGAAAGCGCAGATCGAGCAGCGGCAGTGCGACGCGCTGTGCGTACGCGACGTAGATCGCGAGCAGCACGGCGCCGACTGCGCACATGCCGAACGCGTCCAGATTGGAAATCAGTTCGCCGCCGACCAGCGACAAGCCGAGCAGCAGCAGCACCGCGCCCGCCGCCGACAGCAGGAAGCCGATCCAGTCGAGCGGGCCGGGGTCGGGCTCGCGCGTGTTGGCGATATAGCGATTGGTCAGATAGATGCCGAGAATGCCGATCGGCACGTTGATGAAGAAAATCAGCCGCCAGTGCAGATACGTCGTGATGAAGCCGCCGAGCAGCGGGCCCGCGGCGGGGCCGAGCATCGCGGGCACGCTCAGGTAGTTCATCGCGCGGATGAAGTCGGCTTTCTCGACCACGCGAAAAATGATGATCCGCCCGACGGGCACCATCATCGCGCCGCCGACCCCCTGAATGAAACGCGCAACCGTAAAGGTGGCGAGCGAATTCGACGCCGCGCACAACAGCGAGCCCGTCACGAAGATGCCGATCGCCGTGCGAAACACCGTGCGCGCGCCGAATTTGTCGGCGAGCCAGCCGCACACCGGGATGAACACGCCGAGCCCGAGCACGTAGCTCGTGACCGCGATCTTCAGCGTGACCGGATCGCGCCCGAAATCGCGCGCCATGGCCGGCAGCGCGGTGACGATCACGTTGGCGTCGACGCTTTCCATAAACATCGCGCACGCGACGATAAGGGGCGCAATCAGAGCTTTCTGAGTCTGGGCGACGGTCATGACGGCGAGGCTGCGGCGGAGCGTCGCAGGCAAAGGGGTCATTATTGCACCTGTACGGTGCGCATTGTTAATACAGGCGCAATCGCTACCGCCCTTTTACGATTTTCTGTATCCGTTCACGCGATGGTTGGCGTCGCGACATCCCCACAATCGTTATTTTTTGTTGCAGTGCGCCATGAGAAGACTATAATCGGGTTATTGCTTAGGTATAAACCCTAGTTAGGAGCCTGTCATGAACACTGCATCGAACGTTGTCCGTCCCACTCCCGCCGCCGCTACGTTCTTCGGCAAGCTGCGCGCACTGGCGCTGCATGCGCTGAACCTGCATCTGCAGAACTGTGCCGTGATCGCCGAAGCGCATCGTCGCCCGAACTAAGCGCGGCAGGCGCCGCCCGCGGGCCGCGCAGATCCCGGCTGTTGCATCGATGCCCGCTAGCGTAGCGGGCATCGCGCTTTCTGGCCCCGTTATACGGAGCGTACGTGGTTGGTCAGTTGCGCGTTCGCGACGTTGCTTTGCGCATGCGCGTCGCGCGCATCGACACGGCGCTGATCAGCAGCATCACCGAAACCAGTCCCACCAGATAACCGCCCGCCGCCAGCCAATCCTGATCTGCCATCACCAATCCCCTTCCAGGTTGAATCTTCACACGGTGCGTGCCGCGCACCTGCGCTGCGTCTCGCATCGCGCTTCTGATCCTGATTACGGCACGCGCCCGCTGAATCTTGATGCCGCGGGTATGCCCGAATCGATGCCTCGCATCGCCCGCCCAAGCGATTACAATCGCGCCTTTCTGACGCGCGCCGCGCAAGTGAACTGACAGCAAAATAACTAATGCTGTCAACCTTTTGCACGATTTGCCGTTATCTCTTTGTAATCGCCGCCACAGGCGATACCGCGCGTGACGACCCGTCGCCGCGACCGCTCCTCGCAAGGCCCGCATTGACCATGTTCCACCGACTTCAACACAGCTTCGAGCGCCTTGGCGCGCTGCTCGGCCGTGCCTCGAAAGCGCTCGGCAGCCGGGGACTTCTGTCGCCGGTGCTGGCGCTCGTCATTTGCGGGCTGCTGCTGGTCGTGCTGCAGCATCTGTCGGAGGCAGTGAATTACCGGTCGGTGATCCGCGAGCTGCGCGAGCTGTCGGCACGCGAGTGGATCGGCGCGCTCGGCGCGACCGCGCTCAGCTACGTCGCGCTGGTCGGGCGCGACGCGGTCGGCCTGCGCTATCTCGGCGCGAGCGTGCCGCGCGCGGCGCTGTGGGTCGGCGCGACCGCCGGTTCGGCGCTCGGCAATGCGACCGGTTTCGGCGCGCTGACGGGCGGGGCGGTGCGTGCGCGCGTGTACGGCGTCGCCAACATCACACCCGCGCAGATCGGCCGCATGACGGTGTTCACGAGCGTGTCGCTCGCCCTCGCGCTCGTGTTGATGACCGCGCTCGGCATGGTCTGTATGGCCGGCCAGCTCGCGCCGATGCTGCATCTGTCGCCGCTCGCGCTGAGCTGGAGCGGCGCGGCGTTGCTGGTCGCGCTGGCGTTCGCGGCCGCCGCGTGCCGCCGCGAAACCCGGCCGGTCCGCACGCGCTGGCAGTGGTTGTCGTTCGATATTCCGGCACGCCGCGATCTGCTCGCGCAGGTCGCGTTGGCGATGCTCGACGTGATCGCCGCGGGCCTCGCGCTGTGGGCATTGCTGCCGCATGCGAACGTGAGCTTCGTCGGCTTCATCACGGTCTACGCGGCCGCGATGCTGCTCGGCATGATCGGCCATACCCCGGGCGGCGTCGGCGTGTTCGAGGCGGCGATGGTGTTCACGCTGAGCGGCAGCGTGCAGATGCATCAGATGGTTGCCGCGCTGCTCGCTTATCGCGCGATCTATTTCGGCGTGCCGCTGGTTGTCTCCGCGGCGCTGCTCGCGAGTTTCGAGGGGCGCGCGCTGAAGAACCGTCTGTCGCTGTTGCAGGCCGAGCGCGTGTCGGAACTCGCGCCGCTGTTTCTGAGCCTCGTCACGTTCGTGGTCGGCGGCATGCTGGTGATTTCGAGCGCGACGCCCGCGTTCTGGCAGCGCATTCATATGCTGCGCGACTTCGTGCCGCTGTGGGTGCTCGAAAGCTCGCAGATGCTGTGCAGCGTGCTCGGCGTGCTGCTGCTGTTCGTCGCGCGCGGACTGCTGCGGCGACTCGACGCCGCCTGGTGGATGACGCTCGGTCTCGCGGTGCTGAGCCTTGCGCTGTCGCTGACCAAGGGTCTTGCGTTCGTCGAAGCCGGCGTGCTCGGCACGCTGATCGTGCTGCTGCTCGCGACGCGCAAGCGCTTCAGCCGTCATTCGTCGCTGTTCGCCGAGCGCTTTACGGCCGGCTGGCTCGTCTCGGTCGCGATGGTGCTGATGCTCGCGACCTGGGTCATGCTGTTCGCGTTCCGTGACGTGCCCTACACACGCGACCTGTGGTGGCAATTCGCTTTCGACGAGCGCGCGCCGCGCGCGCTCCGCGCGACGCTCGCCGCAAGTCTGTTCGCCGCGACGTTCTCGTTCTGGCAATTGTTGCGTCCGGCGCCCGGCCGTTTCGTGAAGCCCGAGCCAGAAGATCTGCACGACGCCGCGCGGATCGTGCGAGCGCAGGAGCGCAGCGACGCTGGTCTCGCGCTGATGGGCGACAAGAGCTTCCTGTTTTCGGAGTCGCGCGAGGCCTTCCTGATGTACGCCAAATACGGCCGCACGTGGGCGGCATTGCATGATCCGGTGGGTCCGCGGGAGGAGTGGGCTGGCCTCATCAGCAAGTTCGTCGCGCTCGCGCATGCGCACGGCGGTCGCGCCGCGTTCTACCAGGTACGCGCGAACGCGCTGCCGCTGTATCTCGACGCTGGCCTCACGCTGATGAAGCTCGGCGAAGAAGCGCACGTCGTGCTCGACGACTTCGATCTGAAGGGCTCGCATCGCGCGCATCTGCGCTATGCGCTAAAGCGCGGCGAGCGCGACGGCTTCACCGTCGAAGTGATCGGTCAGGCGAATGTGCCGGCGTCGCTCGAAACGCTGCGTGGGATTTCCGATGGCTGGCTCGGCAGCCGCGAAGCGCGCGAGAAGAGCTTCTCGGTCGCGGCTTTCACTGACGAATACCTCGCCGCGCAATCGGTGATGCTGGTGCGCCAGAACGGCGAGCCGGTCGCGTTCGTGACCTTCATGACTACCGATATGAATACCGAGGCGACCGTCGGCGTGATGCGTCACGTCGAAAGCGCGTCGGCGTATGCGATGGAATATCTGTTCACGCAGCTCGCGCTGCATCTGAAAGAGGCGGGCTTCCGCTCGCTCAGTCTCGGCATTGCGCCGCTCTCCGGCGTGCAGCCGACGCCACTCGCGTCGCGTTGGCATCGGCTGGCCGGCATCGTGTGGCGCTTCGGCGGCCGCTTCTATAATTTCCGCGGCCTGCGTGCTTTCAAGAGCAAATTCCAGCCGCACTGGGAGCCGCGTTATCTCGCGGCATCCGGTTCCGGCGTGTTCTTCACGCTCGCGGACCTGTCGCTGCTGGCAGGAGGCCGGCGTTCATGACATTGCATCCGTTGTTCCGGCTCGCCATCGCGGCGAGCGTTCTGAGCTGCGGCGCGCTCGCGCACGCGGCCACTACCACCGTTCCGGGCGGCCGCTATGGCGACGTGCGCGTCACGCAGCCCGAAGGGCCGCTGCGCGGCTTCGTCGTGCTGTTTTCGCAGGCAAGCGGCTGGAGCCCGGCCGATCAGCAGAGCGCCGATGCGCTCGCGAAAGCGGGCGCATTGACCGTCGGTGTCGATACCGCGCGCTACGCGGCCAACCTTGCCGCGAAAAAGGAAACCTGCCATCAGCTGGTGGGCGATGCCGAAGCGCTGAGCCATCAGCTCGAACGGCAGTCGCAGTCGAGCCAATACTTCGCGCCGATCGTCACGGGTACCGGGCAGGGCGCGACGCTCGCGATGCACGTGCTCGAGCAGGCGCCGTCCAATACGATTGCGGGCGCGGTGTCGGTCGATGCCGAGCGCACGCTCGATGCGCGCTTTGAGCCGTGTGCGCCCGATCCGACCGTGATCCGCGACAAGGTGCCGGGCTTCGTCGAAAAGGCGAACACGGGCAATGCCGATCGCGCGCGTCTGGTTGCGTTGGTAACACCGCATCTGCAGTCGGTATCGACGAGCGACGCCGATGTGTCCGATCTGCCGCTGATCGAGCTGCCGGCCGCCCATCCGAACGGCCTGATGGCGATCGTGATTTCCGGCGACGGAGGCTGGCGCGATCTCGACAAGACGATCGCGCAGGCGCTGCAGAAGGATGGCGTGTCGGTGGTCGGCTGGGACAGCCTGCGTTATTTCTGGAGCGAGAAGCCGCCCGCGCAAACGAGCCGCGATCTCGCGCGCGTGATGCAAACCTACGGCGCGCGCTGGCACGCGCAGCACATCGCGCTGATCGGCTATTCGTTCGGCGCCGACGTGATGCCGTTCGCGTATAACCGTCTGCCGCAGGCGCAGCGCGATAAGGTGGCGCTGATCTCGTTGCTCGGCTTCGCACCCGACGCCGATTTCCAGATCCGCGTCGGCGGCTGGCTCGGCATGCCTGCGAGCGACAAGGCGCTGAACGTGCGGCCCGAGTTGACGCATGTGCCGCCGTCGATCGTCCAATGCTTCTATGGCGAAAGCGAAACCGACACGCTGTGTCCGGCGCTCGACAAGACCGGTGTCGAAGTGATCCGCACCTCCGGCGATCATCACTTTGGCCACGATTACAACGTGCTCGAGCAGCGCATTCTCACGGCGTTCAAAAAGCAGAGCGGCGTGCGCGATTAATTGACAAAGCCGACCAGGTCGACGAAGATCGCTGACATGAACTGCCTCGACATCCGTATTGCGCTGATTATTAGCATCATTCATCGAATGGTGGGTTAGCGCGCGTCGACTTGCAGTGACACATAACCCGCCAAACGAGGCGGGTTTTTTTATGTCCGCTTTCAGGTTCATTCTCTGCCTGCCTCCTGGCGAACATGCTGCGATCGAGATCGGTCGCCGTTGATTCGTTGTTGCATCGATTGTTGCCATCCAGGAGCTTGCCGTGCTGCTCACCGAACTCGAACAGGCCGTCGCAACGGCCGGGCGCGTCGCGCCGTCTCACGACTACCTGAAAAAGACCCTGACCGCGCGCGTCTACGACGTGGCGCGCGAGACCGAACTCGAACGCGCGCCGAACCTGTCGGCGCGGCTGCGCAATCCGGTCTATCTGAAGCGCGAGGACAACCAGCCGGTGTTCTCG
>DATAQT010000146.1:0-17158 GCA_036264535.1 Paraburkholderia sp.
GAAAAAGCAGCCGATGCGACGAGGGTGGAGGAGGCGTCGCACCGGCCTCTCTATGAAAGAGAAATAAACAGTCCTTGAAACAAAGAGATCACTGCGATTGCTGATCAGGCAACCTCAACTCAGAACGTGGTCATGATCCCGGCGAAGACGCCGGTTTGGCTGTGACCATAATCCGGGTTGCTGTTCGACGACGTGCCCGTCGTCGGATCGAAGTTGTTGTTGCCGTACGGCCCGTTGCCGAGGTTCAGGTTCGACGTCGAGCTGTTGTGCAC
Source organism: Paraburkholderia sp. (assembly GCA_036264535.1). Classification (GTDB taxonomy): domain Bacteria; phylum Pseudomonadota; class Gammaproteobacteria; order Burkholderiales; family Burkholderiaceae; genus Paraburkholderia. The sequence goes on from DATAQT010000146.1 coordinate 273, forward strand.
GTAGCCAGCTTCCGTGTACAGGAACGTGCGCTTCGACAACGCGTACGTCCCGGCAATCGTGAACAGCGTCGCGTTACCGTTGCCGTTGTTCGCGTTCGCGTGATAGACCGCACCGGTCAGCGCCGTGGCCGTCGTGACCTGCCATGCGGCGCCGAACCATTCGTGGTTCACACCGGTCGGCGCGCTCACGCCGAGCGGCTGCGACGCATTGCTCACGCCCACGCTCGCGTTGGTCGCGTCAGGTGCGCTCAAGTGCTGATAGCCCGCGTACAGCTTGACCGGACCGAACACGTACGTGCCGCCGGCGAGAATCGAGCGCGAAGCCGCGTACACGTTGTTGAACGTGCCGTTGGCGCCACGCACTTCGTCGTAAATCACGCGGAAGTCGCCGCTGCCCCACGTGTACACGCCTTCGACCGCGTTCGTACGACCCTGGCCGGTCGGCACGCCCGCCGAGTTGACAGGCGCCTGGTTCCAGCTCGTGCTGTTGGTCAGCGAATACTGGCCCTTCAGCACGAGGCCGCCGAGCAGCACCGGCGAGTTGTACTCCGCGCCGTTGCTGGTGCTTGCCCAGTTACGGCCGCGCACCAGGGTCGAGATTGCGTAGCGCTGCATCAGCTGCGGGTCGGTGCCCCAGCTGTCCTGCGACAGTTCGCCGGCACCGAGGTTACCCATCTTGAACAAACCCCAGTGGTCGTTCGTCAAGCCCACCGTTGCGTGACGGCCGAACAGATTGCCCGCCGATGCGCCGGTCATGGTGTTGAGCTGACCTTCGAGCTGGAAGACCGTCTTCGTGCCGCCGCCGAGATCTTCAGCGCCTTCGAGGCCGAACCACGAGCAACCCCAGTTGCCGCTTTGAGCTGCCCACGCGTGGCCGCCCGGGATGCCCGTTTCATACTGGATGCCGTTGTCGATACGGCCGTACAACGTGACGCTGCTCTGCGCATGGGCCACCGTCGTCGCAGCTGCCATCACAGACACAGCAATAAGCTTCTTCTTCATTTAGATATCCTATATGTATTTTGGCGTCTCCAAGCCCATCAGGACGCATGCGTTATCACGCGTTCCCCTCTCGTCGAAATGCTCGCTTCACATTTCGAGGCGATTATAGGGACGACCTTGCGCCCTGCATCGAACTGACGGCTCAGGGAAAACGCTGTTATCGATAACAGTTGCGCGCTACCCGATCCCGAAGTAGCACCCCGCTTTGTGACCATTCCGTGATGGTCATAAGCGTCGGAAATCGGTTTGGATGCATGCACCGAAACCGGGCGAGAATGCCGCCAGTCGTATAGCTCGGCGTTTGCTTAACGGGGAAATCGCGCTCGAATGCAAGAGAAAATCGTGTTCGATGTTGTGAAGATGCAACGACTCATTTCGCTTGCATTGCCGGTTTGGGCTTGACGAACCGTGTTGGAGCCGCCAGCAGTGGCAGCCATTAGCGACTATGATCAATGCATACGATGCCAGGCAAAGAGCCGGGCTCAGCCGCGTAGCAGGCTGAGTGCGGGACTGTCACCGCATCCGTCTGGCTCTCGCGCTCCGTCAAGAACGCTCCAACCAGTTCCCATCCCTCGGCTCCCGCTGTTCCCCCGCCACGCCGCGCACGCGACGTCCCGCTCGAACACACTGCACCTGCAAGCTTTTCTGCGGGCGACGGCATACCTGTCCATCGCCCCGACCGACAAAACCTCGACACGCAATCGCGACAGCCGCGATTCGAGCAATGGAAAGAGGATTTTGTCCGATTCATTTCCGTGCCCTCGCAGTGAGTCGGACCGGAAGAACTGCCGGCGGAGTTTGCCGGCACACCGTGGTACTTGTAAGGAGGTATCGTGAAAACAGCCCTTGTTTCTACACTCGCGTTGCTGATTTCAGGCGCAATCGCACCGATGGCCCATGCCCAGGGCGATGCGCAAGCCACTGACCAGCAACTCGCGCATGCGGTGCGCGTCGCGGAGGCGCGCAGCGGCGTCGGGATGTCACATGTGTTTGTCTTTGCTCACTCGGGACAGGTCACGCTGGTCGGATGGGTGCCAGAGCGGGAACATGTCGCGCGTGCCGAACAGAGTGCGATGTCGGTACCCGGTGTCACCGCAGTGGACAACCGGCTATCCCCCGACGGAGGCTCGTTGAACGGACATTGAAATCAAGCTGAATCGCCGCGCGCACGACGCTTGAAGCATGCTGTGCGTTGAAGGTCTTCAGCTTTCCTGCCTTGCCAGTTGAGATCAAGTGACTGGCGCACTGTTTCGCGCAGTCCGTGGCGCGCCCGCTCGGCGCAACCTCCATCTGAAAGCGCTTTCAAATCGCTCCGAGTCCAATCGGGTGACTCGACGCTCATCCACCTTGCATCGTCCCGTTGATACGTCAGGTAAATCCCTCATAGCGGGTCCGAGGGGCGCTCCCTAACATCCGGCTTGTTACCGATAACGTTACGCATAGTTAGAGAACATCCGAAGCGGCGTCATATCACAAGGAGACCAGCAATGCGTCCGTCGAGGACCTCGATGCGCATGCTCGGCGCAGCCGTCGCCGTTTGCACGCTTGCATGGACCGCGGGCTGCGCGCACAACAACCAGGCGGTGGCCGCTCACGACGGGCCGCCGCTCGCCGCGGCGCCCGCTGAAGCGTTGCCGCCACTGCGCAGTGTGATGGCCGAGCACTTCAAGGTCGGCGCGGCGATCGAGCCCGACTCAATCGACAGTCCCGCCGACGCAGCGCTGATCGCCGCGCAGTTTTCGAGCATCACCGCGGAGAACAAGATGAAGCCGGGCACGATCGGCATCGCGCAAGGCCAATACAACTTCGAGCCGGCCGACAAGATCGTCGCGTTCGCTCAGGCTCACGGCATTGCGGTGCGCGGCCACACGCTCGTGTGGCACTTCAAGGCCGGCGACTGGACTGAAGCGCCCGCCTGGTTCTTCGCCGGCGATCCGAAAGACCCGCACTATCACGACATCGTTGCGAAGCGGCTTGATCGATATGTAACCGACGTCGTCACACACTTCCGCGGCAAGGTCTATGCGTGGGACGTGGTCAACGAAGTGATCAGCGACGACCCGCATCAGGTGTATCGCGAAGACAGTCCGTGGTATCGCGCGCTCGGCAAGGACTACATCGCGATCGCGTTCCGCGCGGCGCGCGCGGCGGACCCGAACGTGAAGCTCTATATCAACGAGTACAACACCGACGATCCGGGCAAGCGCGCGAAGCTGCTCGCGGTGGTCCGCGATCTGCGCGCGCAGGGTGTGCCGATCGACGGGGTCGGGCATCAGATGCATATCAGCGTGAACTGGCCGCCCCTGCCGAACATCAAGCAGGCGTTCGACGACGTCGCCGCGCTCGGCCTCGAAAACCAGGTGACTGAGCTCGACGTGAGTCTCTATACCGACCCGGTCGAATGCTGGAGCAATCCGCATGCATGTCTGCCGGACCTCGGCCATCCGGTTCCGAACGACATCATGCGCGCGCAGGCCGAGCGCTATCGCGCGGTGTTCGCGCTGTTCGAGCAGGAGCCGAGCCTCAAGGCGGTGACGTTCTGGGGCTACTCGGACAAGCATACGTGGCTGACGTCGACGCCGGTGCCGCGCAACAACCTGCCGTTGCCCTTCGACGCGAATCTGAAGCCGAAAGCGGCGCTGTGGACGATCGTCGATTCGTCTTATCAGCCGTAACGTCAACGTTCACGCCGAGAATCAAGGCTCATCCGAGCCGACCTGCTCGAGCGCATTCAGATCCGCCGCGAAATCGTCGGGCTGACCGTCCGCGGTTTCATGTGTGCGCGGCGGCGACTTGATGACCGGAGGCGGCATCTTGCCGATGCCTTCATCGACACGCTGAAGCAGATACGGGAAGAACGGATTCGACGCGATGCGGAACATCGAATCGAGCGTCAGAATCAGCGTGCCGCGCTCGCCGCGCGGCGCGAGCGTGCCGAGGTTCTCGTTGAAGTTCTCCGAATCGTCCGGCGCGATGCCGTACAGCGCGTCGGTGATCGGGAACGGGATCGCGACGTGTGACAACGAGAAAATATCCTGCGGGTAGTCAATATCGAGCGGCTTCACTCGCGTTTGCACTTCGCCCGCATAAACGCTGCGCTCGACGGTATGCGCCGAGTCGGGCGACACGTTCGCAATCACCGTCGTGCGATAGTTCTGCGGACCGATGCGCAACAACCGCGACAATGCCGTGTACGATGCGACGCGCAGGAACGTCCTGAAGCGCACGCTGCGGTTCACGTCGAACAGCACGACTTCGCTGCCATTCTCGGGCAGTTTGTCATAGAGCGACGACATCAGCGCGGGTGTACTGACGGTGAAATCCGTCACCGACTGGAACGTCAGGATAGGCGGCAACGTATCGAGCCGGTTCTCACGCTCGAGCCGCGCAATCTGTTCCTGAATCGCGCTCGTGAGCAGAAAGGACTGACGCGCGCCATTCACGGGAAACGAGTTGTACTTGAACGGATTGAACTCCGGCACGATGCCAAGCCACGCGGCGCGTGCGAACGCCGGCAATACCGCCGGCAATCCGGCGAGACCGGCAAAGCGCGCGTAACGGGTGACGCCGATCATCGGCGAGATCAGCACGACGCGCGTCGGACGCGTCAGCGCGGGGTTCTCGATTGCGTCGAGCGCATATTGCAGCGCGAGCGCGCCGCCGTTCGAAAAGCCGACCAGTTCGATCGGCTTGTCGGGTCCTACGCGCCGACGCGCTTCACGCACCGCGAGCCGCGTGGCCGCGGTCCATTCTTCCCAGTGGACATCGGCAAGCCCCGCCGGCACCGTGCCGTGTCCCGGCAAGCGGATGCCGATCGCGACGAAACCGCGATCACGATAACGACGCGCGATATGCCGCATACTGTACGGCGCATCCGTCATGCCGTGCAGCAGCACGACCGCGCCGACGGGCGGTCCGGACGGTTCAAGAATGTACGAGTGGTTCCAGTTTTCGGCGAAATGCCACGGAAAGATAGGCGAGCCCTCGTAATAACGGTTCGCCGGGATGCGCTCGGACGGCTGCAGCTTTTCGACGACATTGACGCGCACGTCCTCGAAAATCCGGTTTTCCGCCTTGATGTATGCATTCCAGTCGGCGGTGTTCATCTCCTCGACGGTCATTTCGCGCGGCACATAGGTGTGCCATACCGACAGTTCCGGCCCGCGCAGCGAGTACCACGCGCGCAGCCCGAATGCGAGCACCGCCAGCAGCACCACAACCCATGCACTTATCTTTATTACCTTCAGTGACGTGCGCAGCATTCGTGTTCTCTTGATGAGATGAAGGTTGCACCGCGCGCAGGCTGCTCTCTGCGTTGTGTGCGCATGCCGTCATCGCGACGGCTTCCGGTGTGGATATCCTAAGGGCTTTTAATCACCGGTTCAAACTTTGTCGCGCGGGCGCCCGACCCGGAATCAGCAACGGGCCCTCTATGGACGGATGAATTGCTTGTTAAGGCGCCGCGGGGAATGGCGATGTGCCCGATACGAACACAGTCCTTCGGCGACGCTTCCGGAACGCTTCACGGGAAACACTTGCGAGGCCTGATCAAAGCTAAAGCGGGGCGTCCGGCTGAATAGCGAAAAGCCGGGGCGTGACCCACGTCGCGCCCCGGCCTTGCCTGCTAGCAGGCAATTACTGACGGCCGCGGATATTGCCGGCCACTCCGCCTGCCGCGCCGCCGATGAGCGCGCCAGTCCACGCGTCGCCGCCGGAGATCGCCGCGATACCGGCGCCAGCACCCGCGCCGATTGCCGCGCCGCTCATCGTTCCTTGCGCCTGCGGGCTCATGTCCGTGCAACCGATCGTCGCCGCCAGCGCACCAATACTAACGATCCACCCAAGTCGTTTCATGATCGTTCTCCTTATTGATTTTTCTTCAGGCCGGGCACGACCATCTGGAACCAGAGGGTCTCGATCACCGGGTGCTGGATCATCGTGGGATTGGCGGCGTAGTAGCTGTCGAGGCCTTGACGCACGCTGTCGAGCGTTTGGCCCTGCATGCCCTTGCCGAAGCGCTGCGAGATGTCATTGCTGTTCGCCATGTTGCCGGCATAGGCGCGCTCGACGTCGATCACATTCGCAATACCGACCAGATACGCTTTCTTCTGATCATCGGTCGACGCCATCCATTGCTGGCCCGTGACCATTGGAATGCTTTCCGCGCGCGCCACGTTGCCCATCATTGCGAGCGACACGAAAGTCAGAGATAACAGCGTTCGCCATTGAGGTTTGATTGCCATCACATACTCCAGGGAAGTTATGTTCTCCAGCGGCCCGCCGGCGACCGCATCCGGCGGCGTCGATCGCGTTATTTGGAAGAATGGTCTGTGTCTCGTCGAATCTCCTTTCAGGTTCACCGGTCGGCGTGGTTCGTCGGTTCGGGTTCTATTGACGTTCGGTTGTATCAGCGAACAGACACCTTGATGACGGAAAGTCTCGTGACGGATTGAAGTGGTTTGCGCACATGCTGTACGCGCGCAACGCGTGGGCTCGTGCGGGCCTCGCCGCGTCAGACACGCTATAGAGTCTACAGCCTTTTTTGTAATTTCCAAGCCCATTTCCGCGCGATGCGCAGCGCGTGACATTTGTGTCAAATACCATTCGGCGAGTGAAAGGAAGCGATGGAATGCAATACGACGGAGTGTTTTCTGGCCGAATGTTCGGCTTCCTGATTAGACCGCCAATTGATAGTGATTGGTATTTATCTATTTCCGCTTTGAAACGCTTCTTGATCTAGTAGCAGTACAAACCAATGGTGAAACAAGTTCGATTTGTTATTAATGCGTTTGCCCATGGTGTTTATCGCTGGTCGGGTGTATCTCATACCCCTGCTCTGCTGCCGAACTGCTCCCGGTCGATCACGCCTTGCTCGCGCCGGAGTGGCTGCGTAGCAGCGAAGGGGTGGGCAATGCGTTGCTGACCGTTAGTTGCGTCATTGGCGAAACAACGGGCGTCCTTTCGGATGCGCCCGTGCTCATCATTAACAGGCTTTTGCTTGTGTTTGCAAAATACAGAATATAGACTGTATCTGTCATTTACAGGCTTTGGGCTGTTATGCCGCCACAGCCGAACCGGAGACCGATCGTGGACTACGCCATCAAGACACTGAGCCAGCTGAGACCGATCCTGCAGGGCTTCAGGAAGGGCGCCGGCCTCACTCAAGCCACGATGGCCGCGCATCTCGGGGTTACGCAACAGACCTACGCGCAACTCGAGGCGAATCCGGCGGCCGTCAGCGTCGAACGGCTCTTCAGGGTGTTGCGGGTCTTGCAGGTCGATCTGAAGCTCTCGCAGAGCGGATCGGCGCAAAGCGTTGCCGTCGAAGACACCGCGCCGCCGGCCAACGCGAAGCGCGCCACGCGCGTGCCGCCCAAACAGGGAACCTCAACGCAAAAGCAGACGCGCGCGCAAGGAACGGCGCAACGCGCAGCGACGCCATCGACCCGCGAGGTCAGCGGCAGCGCCGCGGCCAAAGCGTCGGGCACCGCGGCCAAAGCGGCCAGATCCGCTAGCGCCGCCCAAAAGCCCAAAGCGGTCAAACTGGCCAAAGCCACCAAAGCGGCCAGCACCAGCAAGAAACGCGAGGACTGGTAAGCATGGCGCGCAGCACACCAAGCCGTCTGAACCTGTGGATGAACGGCCTGCCGGTCGGCACCTGGGAAACGACACGCAGCGGCGAACGTCTGACCTATGTCGACGAATGGATCGACGATCCGCAAGGACGCCCGCTCTCGCTGTCGCTGCCGTTCACGCCAGGCAATCAGCCGTATCGCGGCCAGATCGTCGCCGACTATTTCGACAACCTGCTGCCCGACAGCGAACCGATCCGGCGCCGCATCGCCGCGCGCTACCGAACCGGAAGCACCGCGCCGTTTTCGCTGCTCGCCGCGCTCGGACGCGACTGCGTCGGCGCGCTGCAACTGCTGCCGCCCGACGAAGAACCGAGCGATCTGACCAGCATCCACGGCCGCGAACTCAGCGACAGCGAAATTGCCGTGCTGCTGCGCGGCACGACATCGGCCGCGCCGCTCGGGCAGCACGATCCGCTCGAAGACCTGCGTCTGTCGATCGCCGGCGCGCAGGAAAAAACCGCGCTGCTCCGTCATCGCAATCGCTGGCTGTTGCCCGAAGGCAGCACGCCGACCACGCACATCTTCAAGCTGCCGCTCGGACTCGTCGGCAACATGCGCGCCGATATGCGCACCTCGGTGGAAAACGAATGGCTGTGCGCGCAGATCGTCGCGGCCTATGGGCTATCTGTCGCGCGCTGCGAAATCGCGCGCTTCGACGAACAGAAGGTATTGATCGTCGAGCGCTTCGATCGTCGTGTGTCGAGCGACGGGACGTGGATCGTGCGGCTGCCGCAGGAGGACATGTGCCAGGCCACCGGCACCTCGGCGCTGCACAAGTACGAGTCCGACGGCGGTCCGGGCATCGAGGCGATCATGGAGATACTCGCGGGGTCGGCGCGCGCGGCGACGGACCGGCGCAATTTCTTCGCGACGCAACTGGTGTTCTGGCTGCTCGCCGCAACCGATGGCCACGCGAAGAACTTCAGCATCGCGCATCTGCCCGGCAATCGCTACGAATCCACGCCACTTTACGACGTGCTATCCGCGCATCCGATCATTGGCAGCGGCGCGGGGCGCCTCGCGGCGCAGAAAGTGAAACTGGCGATGGCGGTGCGCAGCAAGAACGTCCATTACCTGCTCAATCAGATCCAGCGCCGGCATTGGGTGGCCGAAGGACAACGGGTCGGCTTTTCCGCCGCGGATGTCGATACGCTGATCGACGAGTTGACCGCGCAAACGGAGCCGGTGATCGACACCGTGTCCTCGCAATTGCCGGCCGATTTTCCGCTGGACGTGGCCGATGCAGTATTCGATGGCATGCGCCGGTTGAACCGCAAGCTTGCGCAGTAAAGCTCAGCCATCCTGACTGACGCGCGGCATCACGCAACCATCACGGGCGCCGCGCCGACATGCCATCGGTCTTTGCCGACGCGCGCCCCTGCACGCTCAGCAGATGCTCGCGCATGCATTGCGCGGCCGCTTCCGCATCGCGCGCTTTCAGCGCATTGACGATCGCCTGATGCTGTCGCGCGAAAAACTGCCGCGTCTGCTGCGCGGCCGTCTTTTCGCGAACCTCCGGTTTCACCCGCATGCCATTGATCACCTCCATCAACGCGATCAACGCGGGATTACGCGTGGCCTGGCCGATCAGCAAATGAAAGCGGTGATCCCATTGCTGCCATTCGGCGTCATTTTTCGCGGCCGCGTTTTTGCGCGCGCATTTCTCCAGCTCCTGCAGATCGTCGCCGCTCGCTTTCGTCGCGGCCAGCGCGGCCAGCGCGGGCTCGAACAGCAGCCGCATTTCGGCGATGTCCGCGGGGCTGGTACCAGCGCGCAAGCCGCGCAATGTCGGCGCGAACTTCAGCGGCCGTGCGCCCAGATAGGTGCCGCGACCGACGCCACGCCACACACGGCCCGACGCCTCGAGCGAAGCGAGCGCCGCGCGCAGCTCGCGGCGGCTCACGTCCAGTTCTTCGGCAAGCTTTCTTTCGGGCGGCAGCGCGTCGCCGTCCTTCAGCTGATGGTCGGCGATGTAGTCGAGCAATGCATCCAGTACCGGTTTGTCCATGTCACTCACTGAACCAATTCGTATTGGTTTCAAAGATACCAGAATCTCGGCGGCAGGACACAGCAACACCCGGCGATTTTTGATCCGCTATACTGGGCCGCGGATTCGAGGGTTAACACCGGGTGCAACCCGGCTTCGTTAGTCTTACGCTTTCATTTTCTCCGGTCGAACCATTTTCTATTGGTTCTTCCATCAGGACCCGTCGTCGTCAAGGAGTCGCGCATGTCGTTTACAACCCGTCCGGAACTGATCGGCACCTTTGGCATGGTGGCCTCGACGCACTGGCTCGCGAGCGCATCGGCGATGGCGGTCCTCGAAAAAGGCGGCAATGCGTTCGACGCCGCCGCCGCGGCCGGCTTCGTCCTGCAGATCGTCGAGCCGCATCTGAATGGTCCGGGCGGCGAGTTGCCGGTGGTGTTCTATAGCGCGCGCGAAGAACGCGTGCGGGTGCTGTGCGGACAGGGCGTGACGCCCGCGCGCATGACCATCGACCGGATGCGCAAGATGGGGCTCGACGTGGTGCCGGGCACGGGCCTGCTGCCCGCGGTCGTGCCAGGCGCGTTCGGCGCATGGATGGCGCTGCTGCGCGACTATGGCCAGTTGCCGCTCGAAGACGTGCTGAGCTATGCGATCGGTTACGCGGAAAACGGCTATCCGGTATTGCCGCGCATGGCGTCGTCGATTCTGGCGATTCAGGACTTCTTCCGCACCGAATGGACGACCTCGGCCGAGCAATGGCTGCGCAACGGCGAGGCGCCGATGCCGAACCAGCTGTTCGCGAATCCCGCGATCGCCGAAACCTACAAGCGCATCCTGCGCGAAGCGAATACGCGCAGCGACCGCGCCGAGCAGTGCGAACGCGCGCGCGACGCCTTCTATCGCGGCTTCGTTGCCGACGCGATCGATCAGTACTTCCGCTCTACCGCCGTGCTCGATACCTCGGGCCTGCGCAATAGCGGCCTGCTCGATGCCGGCGATCTCGCGCGCTGGGAGCCGACCTACGAAGACTCCGTGTCGTACGACTACGCGGGCATGCGTGTGCACAAAACCGGCCCGTGGGGCCAGGGCCCGATGTTCCTGCAACAGCTCGCGCTGCTGAAGGGTTTCGATCTCAGCGCGATGGACCCGCTCGGACCCGATTTCGTGCACACCGTGATCGAGTGCTCGAAGCTCGCGTTCGCCGATCGCGAAGTGTTCTACGGCGACCCGGCGTTTTCGCATGTGCCGATGGACGTGCTGCTCAGCGACGCCTACAACGACGAGCGGCGCCGCCTCATCGATCCGCGCCGCGCGTCGTTCGAATTCCGCCCCGGGCTCCTCGGCGACAGCGAGCAGCGCGCCGCGCGCATCGTCGCGAATGCCGGGCGCGAACAGGCCGGCGGCTTCGGCCAGGGTGAGCCGACCTTCGCGCCGCTGCCCGAATTGCGCGGCGATACCGTGCATCTCGACGTGGTCGACCGCTGGGGCAACATGGTGTCGGCCACGCCGTCGGGCGGCTGGTTGCAGGCGTCGCCGGCGGTGCCGGGTCTTGGCTTTAACGTCACCACGCGCGCGCAGATGTTCTGGATGGAAGAAGGCCTGCCATCGTCGCTCGGCCCGGGGCGCCGACCGCGCACCACGTTGTCGCCGACGCTCGTCATGCGCGACGGCAAGCCGTACGCGGCCTTCGGCACGCCGGGTGGCGACCAGCAGGATCAGTGGTCGTTGCAGCTGTTCCTCAAACACGTGCATGGCGGCATGAACTTCCAGGCCGCCGCCGATGCACCGTCGTTCCAGACCGCGCACTTCCCCGGCTCGTTCTATCCGCGCGCCATGCAGCTCGGCAAGATGTCCGCCGAGTCGCGCTTTCCGGACAGCACGCTCGCTGAACTGCGCGCGCGCGGCCACGACCTCACCGTCGCGGAGCCTTGGGCGCTCGGCCGCGTATGCGCGGTCGGCATCCGCAACGGTTTGATGCGAGGCGCGGCCACGCCGCGTCAGATGCAGGCCTACGCGATCGGTCGATAAGCGGCCCGAAGCAGGCATCGGTTCAGAACGCGCAGCCTCGCCGCGCCATTTTCTTCAGGAGAAGTTGCCGTGTCCGCCGTCGCCGCCCGTCTTGAAAGACTGCCCCTGTCGAGCTTTCATCGCAGACTGCTGCTGATCGGCGGGATGGGGTACATGTTCGATGGACTCGATTCGTCCTCGCTCGCGTTCCTGCTGCCGGTCGTCAGCAAGCTGTGGCAGCTGACGAGCGCGCAGACCGGGCTCGTCGCGAGCAGCACCTATATCGGCTACTTTTTCGGCGCGTTCCTGTCGGGTGTGCTCGCCGACGTGATCGGCCGGCGCCGCATCATGATGAGCGCGCTCGCCATCTACTGCGTCGCGTCGCTCGCGAGCGCGACCGCGCACGATTGGCACACGTTCTTCGCGCTGCGCGTCGTCGCGGGTTTCGGTTCGGGCGCGGAGACCGTCGTGATCGCGCCGTTTCTCGCCGAGTTCGTGCCGCGCCGCTATCGCGGCATTTTCTGCGGCGCACTGGTCGGCTTCATGTCGTTCGGCTATCTGACCTCGTCGATTCTCGGCTTCGCGGTGGTGCGCAACTTCGCCGACGGCTGGCGCTACCTGGCGGTGATCACGTCGTTGCCCGTCGTGATGCTGCTGTGGTGGCGCCGGACGCTGCCCGAATCGCCGCGCTGGCTCGAAAGCCAGGGCCGTGCGGCCGAGGCGAACGGCATCGTCAGCCGCATCGAAGCGGCGTTCGCCGAGCGCGGCATTGCGCTTGCGCCAGTGAGTGCGAGCAACGCGCTTCACGCGGCGCCCATGCCAGTCTCGGGGTCGGCGCGCGGCAACGCATGGCGCAACGTGCTCGCGCTGTGGTCGCCGCGACTCGCACGCACCACCGCGGTCAGCTGGCTGATGTGGTTCGCGGTCGCGTTCGCTTACTACTCGTTCTTCTCGTGGATTCCGAGCCTGCTCGTCAAGGAAGGACTGACGATGACGAAGAGCTTCGGCTATTCGATCGCGATCTATGGCGCGCAGATTCCCGGCTACTTCTCGGCGGCCTGGCTCAACGAAAAAATCGGCCGCAAAGGGGTGGTCGCTTCCTACATGCTGCTGGGCGGTATCGCCGCGATCACGCTCGCGTTTTCGCACACCGGCATGCAGATCATGACCGCGGGCATCGCGCTGTCGTTCTTCATGAACGGCGCGTTCGCCGGCGTCTACGCGTACACGCCGGAAGTGTTTCCGACCGCGGTGCGCACGACGGGCACGGGCTCGTCGTCATCGTTCGGCCGCATCGGCTCGGTCAGCGCGCCGATCCTCGTCGGCCTCGTTTATCCGCTGTTCGGCTTCCTCGGCGTGTTTGCGATGACCACGACGGTGCTGCTCATCGGCGCGTGCGTCGTGTTCTTCCTCGGCATCGAAACGCGCAACCGCTCGCTCGAAGATATCGAAGCGAGCGAACTCCAACCGGCTCCCGACGCTTCTGGCCAACTGAACTCCACCCGCATGCAGGGCTGAACGCGCTGCGACCTTTCACACTTCCCGATCCGAACGATGCAAGGCAACCTGACCGAACCCGCGCCGCACGATACGCAAACGCTGGACATCGCGGACCTCGAGCGTCTCGCCATCGCAATGCGCCTGAAAGACCAGCCGCTCGAGCTGTTCCGCGCGGTTCACGCCGTGGCGGCGAAAGCGATAGGCCTCAGCCTGTTTACGATCATGTCCTACGATGCTGAGCATCACGAGGTCGAACGTGTCTACACGAACATGCCGGACGTGTATCCGTTAGGCGGTCGCAAGAAGAAGCAAGGCACCGCGTGGGCGCGGCAGATTCTTCAGGATCTGAAGCCGTTTCGCGCCGCCACGTCGCAAGGCATTCGCGAGGCCTTCGACGACCATGCGGTGATGACCGGCATGGGCCTCGGCTCGATCCTGAACATTCCGATCGCCTACGACGGCGTGTGCATCGGTACGATGAACCTGACGCACAAGGAAGGCTGGTACACGAGCCGTCACGAAAGCATGGGCCTCGTGATCGGCGCCTTCCTTGCCCCCGCTCTGATCAGGCAGAGTATGAAATCCCCCGTTTGCGCCGCCCGTTCATGAAAACACCATCCGATCTGCAACACTATCAAGCCGTGACACGCCCCGCCGTCTCGCAAGGCCGCTGGCTGCTGGTCTTCGTGCTCGGCTACCTCGCGCTTGTCGCCGATGGCGCCGACGTGATGATGTATGGCCTCACGCTGTCGCGCATCAAGGACGACTTCGGCCTGACCAATGTCGAAGCGGGTGCGCTCGGCAGTCTGACCTTGCTCGGCATGGCGATCGGCGGCATTGTCGGCGGCTGGGCGAGCGATCGTCTCGGCCGCGTGCGTGTCGTCGCATGGGCGCTCGCGCTGTTCTCGCTCGGTGCGGGGATGCTCGGGTTCACGCACACCTTCGTCGAATTCGCGGCGGTGCGCTTTATCAGTTCGCTCGGCATTGGCTGTATGGTGCTGGTCACGACGCTCGTGGCCGAATACGTGCCAACTGAGCGGCGCTCGCTCGTGCTCGGCATGCTGCAAACCGGCATTTCGGCCGGCTATATCGTCGTGATCGCGCTCAGCAGCTGGATCCTGCCGCAGTACGGCTGGCGCACGCTTTACTACGTGTCGGCCGTGCCGGTGCTGCTCGCGTTCGCGATCAAATTCGCGGTGCCCGAACCGGCGGCATGGCTCGTAAGCCGCGCCGCCGACCGTGCGAGCAAGACGCGGCGCGCCGACAATCGCTATAAGCAGATTTTCCGCGACCGCCAGGCGCGCACGATGTTCATCCTGTGGACGTTAGCGTCGGTCTTCATACTGTCGGGCTTTTACGGCCTGAACAACTGGCTGCCGACGTACCTCGAAAAGGAACTGCACATCAAGTTCAGTTCGCTGACCGGCTATATGATCGGCACGTACGTGGTCGCCTTCATCGGCAAGATCTTCGCGGGCTGGCTCGGCGATCGATGGAGCCGGCGCGGCGTGTACGTGCTCGGTTGCGCCGGCGCGGCGCTCTTTCTACCCGTCATCATTTTCTGGCACACGCGCGAGAACATTTCCACGCTGATGCTCGTCTTCGGCTTTCTGTACGGGGTGCCGCTCGGCACGATCGGCACGTTCATGTCGGAGAGCTTCGCGACATCGGTGCGGGGTACCGCGGTGGGCGGTTCGTATAACCTCGGCCGCTTCTGTTCGGGGGCGGCGCCGATCGTCATCGGCTTTATCGCCACGCAGTTCTCGATCGGTCTCGGGTTTCTCGTGGTCGGCGCGGTGTTCTTCCTGAGTGGCGTGACTGCATTGTTCGTTCCGGACCGGCTGTACGACACGCAGCATTAAATCCGCGGTGAAAATGACAGAACGATGTCGTGGTGATGAATTGCCCAGGTTCCGGTGTTAAAACCTGCTCACCGGATAACCTGGGCACCACAATGAAGCATTACTGCGTTCCGCTAATGATGTTGGAAATAGTCCAGTTGTTCGTCGATACGAGCACATAGTCGCCATTGACGCCGAGCCATTGATGCCCGCGCGGTGGAGCATTGAGGCCGTGTCCGCGCCAGTCGTTCATGACGAAGTTGTAGTGACGGTATTCGGCCGGCACACGTTGGCCTTTGTGCCAGTCACGATGCGGAATCGTCGGCATCACCTGCTGACGCCCCATTCCGGACATCTCGCCGCCGCCCTCGTCCTTCGGCGGTCCAGCCGCGATCGCGAACGCGGATATGCCGGAAAATGACAGGGCGACGAGCAGCGCAGCAATGCGTTTATTCATGGTCGAACCTCCGTGCGGTGGAAGAAAGCTCGTGACATTCACGCAATTGACGTGAAAGTGATCGTCCAGCTACTCGCAGATTCATTAACTCGAACTTCATTACAGCGATAGCTGGTATATCGAATCCAATGCTCTTAAATCGCGAGATATCGAATTCGATAATTCAGGCGTGACTCGAAGTCGTTAAAAAGTATAGTAAAAGGAGGTTCGACTTCAAGGCGGAGCTGTCCAAGCCTTTCAATTCGTCAAGTCATTCGTCTGAACGGGTCGTGCCGGCCTGGGCGTCGGCCGCCGCAGGCTCGCCGGTGTCGCTCGGCATGCGCGGCATCCGGATGCCCGCATAGGCCATCGCGACGGCCAATAGCGGACTCACGAAGCAGAACACCGCATACGGCGCGTAACTGAGTGTGGCCACACCGAGGGTGGCAGCCATATACGCGCCGCAGCTATTCCACGGAATCAGTGCGCCCGTTGGCGTGGCCGAATCGCCGACCGCCCGCGACAGCACGACCGGAGCGAACCCGCGTCGTGCGAACGCCGTCTTGAACATGCGCGCAGGCAGCACGACCGCGATGTACTGATCGGCGGTGACGATATTGGTGGCTACGACCGCCACGACCAGCGAAGTCACCAGCGCGCCCGCGCTCTTCGCTTTTTCGATGACCGGTGAAATCAGGCGCTCGAGCACGCCGCATTTTTCGACCACGCCACCGAACCCGAGCGCGGAAATGATGAGCCAGATCGTATTCAGCATGCTTTCCATGCCGCCGCGCGTGATCAGCACGTCGAGCGCGTGGTTGCCCGTCGACGCCTTATAGCCGCTCGCCAGTGCGAGCCAGACGCCCTTGACGAGCATGAGCCAGTCCGGGAGGGCCGCCTTCGTGGCGGCAGACGCAGACGCGAACGCGATCACGCGCTCGGGCGCCACGCACACGGCAAGCACGCCACCTGCCAGCGCACCGAGGAAGATCGCGGTAAACGGCGGTATCTTGAAGACCGCAAGCAGAATGACGAGCACCAACGGCGCAAACAGCCACAGCGAGATGTGAAACGCTCCGCGCATTGCTTCGATCTCCGCGCTCGCGTCAAAATCGCCGGGGCGGCCGACCATAAAATAAAACGCGAAGGCGATGATCAGCGACACGGCCGAGGTTACAAACACTTCGCGCAGATGCCGGTACAGTTCGACGCCCGACGCCGCCGCGGCAAGATTCGCGGAATCGGACAGCGGCGAAGACTTGTCGCCGAGATAAGCGCCCGAGATGATCGCGCCCGCCGCGATCGCCTGGTTCAGTCCCATGCCCTGCGCGATGCCGATCAGCCCGATGCCGATCGTGCCGACCACCGTCCACGAACTGCCGATACTCATCGACACGACACCGCAGATCGCGGCCGCGGTCACGTAGAAATAGTTAGGGTTCAGAAGCTTCAGGCCGTAATACACCATGCCGACCAGT
>DATAQT010000160.1:0-9623 GCA_036264535.1 Paraburkholderia sp.
ATTCCGGCGCAGCGTCTGTGGGTGAACCCGGACTGCGGTCTGAAGACGCGTCAGTGGGCTGAAGTGATCCCCGCGCTCACGAACATGGTCGCCGCCGCGAAAACGCTGCGCAGCCAGGTTCAGTAAGACGCGAGCGAGCCGTCGCTTGCTTGGCGGCGGCTCGTATCGGCATTGCCGCCTGGCATGGGTGAGGGCGTGTAGAAATTGCCCGCACTGTTTTCTTCGCATCATTGTTACCGGATCGCCGATCGCGAAGCTCCGGTGGCGCTTCATACGGTGCGCACATGGCCGCCGTCCATGACTATATTGTTACGGACGACGGCATATGCTTTGCTTTGAAAGTTCGCACGGCTAATCTCAACGTACACACAACGATACGAATACCTGAGGACCGAACCCGAGGCGCGGCGCGTGCCGTGTGAAGGCCATGAACGTGAAACGTCTGACTGTTTATGCAAGCCCGGGATCACTGCGAGTCGTCGCAGTCTGGAAGAGCCTGATCGAACATCACGCGCACGTGTGCGGCTGGTCCGCGCACGTGAATTCCGCGGCAGGACGCGAGTCGCTGAGCGTCGACCTGCTCGATTGCCCGGCGGATCGCCTCGCGACCATCTCGGCCGCATTGAGCGCGGGACCGATGACAGTGCTGACGAGCGACGCCGACTCGACCGTCCGTTCCTCCTGAATGCGCAGGACCGCTGCGTGTCCGTATCGCAGCGGGCTCTTCGCGTGAGGCCTGAGCCTTTTCGTATGCCATTGCCCGCACGCCCTTCGCGGCATGGCTTTTGAGCGGCCTTCGTGGCACTGCTCCCCGAGCGGCCCTCGTGGCCGCTTTTTTTTGCGCTTCGCGCTGCTGTCCGCGGCGCCGGCGGTATGCTCGTTGTTGAAGCGTGGAAGACCAGCGGACTCGCGTGCGGCGCCGTCGCGATGCGTGAGCGCGGGCCGCTGCGCATTCGCGAGGAGGCGGCGATGAGCGATTTCGACGAAGCGCGCGCATGGATGGTCGAGCGACAGATCGTGCGGCGCGGCGTGCGCGACGACTACGTGATCGAGGCGATGCGACGGGTGCCGCGCGAGGCGTTCGTGCCGTCCGATCTGCGCGAATTCGCGTACGACGATACGCCACTGCCGATCGGCGGCGAGCAGTCGATCTCGCAGCCTTTCATCGTCGCGAAGATGCTCGAAGCCGCCGATCTGCGGCCTGGCGACCGCGTGCTCGACATCGGCACGGGCTCCGGCTATGCGGCTGCGCTCGCCGCGGAGATCGCGGGCCGGGTGGATTCGATCGAACGCGACGCGAACCTCGCCGAGGGCGCGCGCGAGCGCCTGCAGCGGCTCGGCTACGAGAACGTCGAAGTGCATGTCGGCGACGGCACCGTGGGTCTTACCGCGCATGCGCCCTTTAACGCGATCATCGCGGCGGCGGGCGGTCCGCATGTGCCGCAGGCGCTGCGCGCGCAACTGGCGCCGGGCGGCCGGCTCGTGATGCCGGTCGGCAGCAGCCGCAACCATCAGCGGCTCGTGAAGATCGTGCGGCGCGGCGAACACGACTACGACGAACATGCGTTGGGCGACGTGCGCTTCGTGCCGCTCGTCGGCGACGATGGCTGGCCCGAGCCAGGGGGCACGCCGCGCGCGAACTCGCGGCCTGCATCGAAGCCCACGCCGCCCGCGCTCGAGGTCGCGATTCGCGACGCGGCCGAACCGTTGCCCGACATCGACTCCCCGGAATTCGCGGCGTTTTTCGACCGCTTCGCCAGGCGGCGCATCGTGCTGCTCGGCGAGGCCAGTCACGGCACCTCGGAGTTCTATCGCGCGCGGGCCGCCATCACGCGACGTCTCGTCGAGCAACACGGCTTTTCGATGATCGCGGTCGAGGCCGACTGGCCCGACGCCGCGATCATCGATCGGCATGTGCGCGATCGACCGATGCCCGGCGAGCGGCCCCAGCCGTTTGGCCGCTTTCCGAGCTGGATGTGGCGTAACACGGACTTCATGGGCTTCGTCGCGTGGCTGCGGTCGCACAATGCGGCGCACCGCGAGCGCGAGACGCGCTTTTATGGGCTCGACATCTACAGTCTGTCCGAATCGATCGATGCGGTACTGCGCTACCTCGACAGCGTCGACCCGGCCGCGGCACGCATCGCTCGCGAGCGGTATGGTTGCCTCAGTCCGTGGCAGAAAGATCCGACGGTGTATGGACGTGCGGCGTTGAGCGGCGGCTATGCGCGGTGCGAAGAGCAGGTGATCGCGCAGCTCGGCGATCTGCTGAAACGCCGCCTCGACTATGCGCGCGAAGACGCCGAGCGTTTCCTCGACGCGGCGCAGAACGCACGGCTCGTCGCGGTCGCCGAACACTACTATCGCGCGATGTATTACGCCGACCCGCAAAGCTGGAATCTGCGCGACACCCACATGTTCGACACGCTGCGTCATGCGCTCGACAGCCGCGGGCCGCACGCGCGTGCCGTCGTGTGGGCGCACAACTCGCATAGCGGCGACGCGAGCGCCACGGAGATGGGCCGCGTGCAGGACCAGATCAATCTCGGCCAGCTGTGTCGCGCGTATTTCGGCGAGGCGGCGGCGCTGATCGGGTTCGGCATGCACAGCGGCACGGTCGCCGCGGCAAGCGACTGGGGCGGACCGATGGAGGTGCAGACCGTGCCGCCCCCGCTCGAGGGCAGCGTCGAATCCAGCATGCACGGCACGGGCCTCGAGCGCTTCCTGCTCGACCTGCGGCCCGGCGTGCACGACGCGCTGCGCGAGCGGCTAGGCGCGCCGCTGCTGGAGCGCTTCATCGGCGTCATCTATCGTCCGCAGACCGAGCGGTATAGCCACTACGCGCAAGCGTCGCTGGCCGAGCAGTTCGATGCGTTCGTGTGGTTCGATCGCACGAGCGCGCTCACCGCGCTGCCCGTTTCCGCCGACGAAAACCACAACACGGCGCAGACGTTTCCATTCGGCGTGTGAGGCTGCTCGGCACGCAGCCGCGGCGCTCGAGGAACGCGACTTGCAACGGAACGGACAGTGCATATCCCGCCTGTCCGAACCGAGGAGGCCTCTCATGCCCGCCATCCCGCCATGAAAGACGAACCGGTCTGGTTCCTGCTGATCGGCGCGCTGCTCACGTTCATGGCCGTCGCGCGCGGGCCGATTCGCCGCTTGCCGCTGACGGGCGCGATGATCTATCTGCTGGTCGGCGTGGTGCTCGGACCGGCCGTGTCGGGGCTCGTCGGTGTCGATCTGCTCGGTAATGCCGCATTGCTCGCGACGCTTGCCGAAGTCGGTCTCGTCGTGTCGCTGTTTGCGATCGGCATGCATCTGCGGGTGCGGCCGCGCAATCCGCTGTGGCTGCTGCCGCTGCGTCTCGGCGGCCCCGCGATGCTCGTCACCGTGGCGTTGATGTTCGGCTTCACCGCGCTGCTGACCGGACACGCCGACGGCGCCGCGTTGTTTCTCGCGGCCGCGCTCGCGCCCACCGACCCGGTGCTCGCCAACGAGCTGCGCGTGACGCAAGCCGGCGACGACGAGCCCGTGCGCTTCGCGTTGTCGGGCGAAGGCGGCCTCAACGACGGCGCCGCCTATCCGTTTGCGATGTTGGGTCTGACGCTTGCCGGCGCGAAGATGTTCGGCTCCGGCGGCGGCGTGCATTTCCTCGGCTCGGTGGTGTGGGGGATTGCGAGCGCGCTCGTGATCGGCTGCGTATTCGCGATCGTGTTCGCGCGCGCGATCTTTTTTCTACGCACGCGCTATGGCGAGGCGATCGGCCTCGACGGCTTTCTTGCGCTGGGCCTGATGTCGATCTCGTATGGCGCGGCGCTGTGGGTGCACGCATATGCGTTCGTGGCGGTGTTCGTCGCGGGTGTCGCGCTGCGTCAGGAGGAGTTGCGCGCGACGGGCGACAAGCAACCCTCGGAGGTGCTCGACGAGGTGCAGCACGGTGACCAGCTCGACGTCGCCCAGGACCCGGAAATGGCGCACGCGGTCCTCGCCGAATCGATGATGGGCTTTACGCTCGAAATGGAGCGGATTGCGGAGATGTCGCTGATGCTGATCATCGGCTGCGTCGTGTCCGCGCATTGGCGCGAGATGCTCGAGGTGCGCGCGGTGTTGCCCGCGGTGTTTCTGTTTTTCGTCGCGCGGCCGCTGTCCGTCGTGGTCGCGATGTTCGGCGCGCGCATCGACGGCGGTCAGCGTTATCTGATGGCATGGATGGGAATTCGCGGCGTCGGCGCCTTCTACTACCTGATGTTCGGCCTCGAATACGCCCGTGGCGCGATGGCGCCATTGCTACCCGCCGTGCTCAATGCGATCGTTTTGTCGGTACTGCTGCATGGCTCGACCGCGAACTATCTGTTGCGGCGGTATTTCGACCGGCGTCGCTGAATGACGCGATGGTGCGCGTTATGGGTCGCGCGGCGCTCCGCGTGGCCCCTGTCTGCTCCTGCTCGTATCGCAATGTATCTGCATGCTCTGCCGATACGTGCGCATACCAAACCTGCCGATTCAGACACATGCGAGATACGTCGGCGCGTTCCAATACGTGCACCGCAAGTTCGAACCCGGATTTGCAGACTTGAATATCAATCGATCCACAGGAGTAATCCACCATGACTCGCATCGAAAAAGTGCTGTACACCGGCAAAACCCATACGACCGGCGGCCGCGATGGCGCCGCGCGCAGCGCGGATGGCCGTCTCGACGTCAAGCTGTCGTCGCCCGGTACCTCGGGAGTAGGAACGAACCCCGAGCAGTTGCTCGGCGCTGGCTGGTCGGCGTGTTTCATCGGCGCGCTCGGTTTGGCGGCGCGCGCGATGCATGTGTCGTTGCCGGCCGATACGAGCGTCGATGCGGAAATCGATCTCGGCACCACCGATGGCGCTTACTTCCTTCAGGCGCGTCTGAACGTCGATCTGCCTGGTGTCGAGCGTGACGTCGGGCACGCGTTGATCGAGCGCGCGCATCTGACCTGCCCGTATTCGAAGGCGTTGCGCGGCAACGTGGACGTGCAGACCACGCTCGTTTGAGCGTTGGTCCGGGTAGTGACGGGGCCGCGTTGAAGCATCGCGCGGCCCCCGCGGGCGCGGGGGGGCGCACGCGTCGAGTGCGAGTCGCAGTTGCAACAAATTGCTGAGGAGCAAGCCCATGTCAAGGACGAACGGACACG
Source organism: Paraburkholderia sp. (assembly GCA_036264535.1). Lineage (GTDB taxonomy): Bacteria > Pseudomonadota > Gammaproteobacteria > Burkholderiales > Burkholderiaceae > Paraburkholderia. The sequence goes on from DATAQT010000160.1 coordinate 5,168, forward strand.
GACAGGGCGCGCGGCGACGCATCCACGCACTGTTGGGCGTGACCGTGTTCATTCTGATTGCGACAGGTGGGTGGTTCATTTACCAGACTCGGGCGGTCGCACTCCAGACTTCCCTTGTGTTGGCGTCGGCCGCGACGACGGCGAACGACGCGGGAACTTATGACCGCGCGATGCGCTTCGCCATGCTGGCGATGGGGAAAAGCTGGCTCTCGCCGGGATCGGTAGACGCAGAGCTGGAACTCATGCGCGGCGCACAAGCATCAATGCAAATCGCGTTGCTTAGCGGGCATCAGGAGCCGGTTGATTCCGCCGCTTTCAGCCCGGACGGTCAGCGGGTGGTGACCGCGTCCTGGGATAGGACCGCGCGGGTGTGGGACGTCGCTACGGGCAAACAGATCGCGCTGCTCAGCGGGCATCAGGGGTGGGTTTATTCCGCTGCCTTCAGCCTGGACGGTCGGCGGGTGGTGACCGCGTCCGTGGACGGGACCGCACGCGTGTGGGACGCGGCTACGGGCAAGCAGATTGTGCAGCTCAAGGGGTATGAGTGGGTTTATTCCGCCGTCTTCACCCCGGACGGCCGGCGGGTAGTGACCGCCTCCGCAGACAGGACCGCGCGGGTGTGGGACGCGGCGACCGGCCGGGTGATCGCGCAGCTCACCGGGCATCATGGACCGGTTTTCTCCGCCGTCTTCAGCCCGAACGGCCGGTACGTGGTGACCGCGTCCGCAGACAGGACCGCGCGGGTGTGGGACGCGGCGAGCGGCCGGGTGATCGCGCAGCTCACTGGGCATCAGGGGTCGATTCTCTCCGCCGTCTTCAGCCCGGACGGCCGGCGGGTGGTGACCGCGTCCGATGACAAGACCGCGCGGGTGTGGGATGCGGCGACCGGCCTGGTGCTCGCGCGGCTCACCGGGCATCGGGGGCCGGTTTTCTCCGCCGCCTTCAGCCCGGACGGCGGCCGGGTGGTGACCGCGTCGGCAGACACGACCGTGCGGGTGTGGGATGCGGCGACCAGCCAGCTGATCGCGGAGCTCACCGGACATCAGGGACCGGTGAGCTCCGCGGCCTTCAGCCCGGACGGCCGGCGGGTAGTGACCGCGTCCGATGACAGGACCGCGCGGGTGTGGGACGCGGCGACCGGCCAGCTGATCGCGCAGCTCACCGGACATCAGGGGCCGGTGAACTCTGCCACTTTCAGCCCGGACGGCCGGCGGGTGGTGACCGAGTCGGTTGAACGGACCGCGCGGGTGTGGGATGCCGCAATAGGCGAACAGATCTTGCTGCTCGGCGGGCAACAGGAGCCGGTTGCTTCCGCCGCCTTCAGCCCGGACGGCCAGCGGGTGGTGACTGCGTCCCGTGACAAGACCGCGCGGGTGTGGGATGCGGCGACCGGCCAGCTGATCGCGCAGCTCACCGGACATCAGGGGGCGGTGAACTCCGCCGCCTTCAGCCCGGACGGCGGGCGGGTGGTGACCGCGTCCGATGACCAGACCGCGCGGGTGTGGGATGCGGTGACCGGCCAGGCGATCGTGCGGTTCACCGGACACCAGGGGCCGGTGAACTCCGCCGCCTTCAGCCCGGACGGCCAGCGGGTGGTGACGGCATCCACTGACGGGACCGCGCGGGTGTGGGACGCGGCCACGGGCAAACTGCTCGTGCTGCTCAACGGGCATCAGAAGCCGGTTTATTCCGCCGCCTTCAGCCCGGACGGCCGGCGGCTGGTGACCGCCTCCGCGGATCAGACCGCGCGGGTGTGGGACGCGGCGACCGGCAAACAGATCGCGCTCGTCAGCGGGCATCAGGGGGCAGTTCTGTCCGCCACCTTCAGCCCGGACGGCCAGCGGGTAGCGACCGCCTCCGCGGATCAGACCGCACGGGTGTGGGACGTGGCCACGGGCAAACAGATCGCGCTGCTCAGCGGGCACCGGGGGGCAGTTTTTTCCGCCGCCTTCAGCCCGGACGGCCAGCGGGTAGCGACCGCGTCCGCGGATCAGACCGCGAGGGTGTGGGACGCGGCGACGGGCCAGATGGTCGCGCAACTCAGCGGGCATCAGGGGGCAGTTGATTCCGTCGCCTTCAGCCCGGACGGCCAGAAGGTGGTGACCGCGTCCGCCGACCGGACCGCGCGGGTGTGGCCTATCCGATGGCTCATGCAATATCGAGGTCGGAGTCTGGCCGACGCTGTGTGTAAGGAAAAGCTCGTGGGCGCAAACCTGCTCACAGCCGACGACGAAGTTGCTCTTTCTCTCATACGCGGGCGCAAGGGTGAAAACGTGTGCGAGTGGTGACGTGGTAACGCGACGGGAGCGGCATGTCACGACTGCACATCATGGCCAGCGCAACCGATTGCTTTCACGTCTTCCCGACTAGCCGACGAACAGACAATCGGCACGATTGCGATGACAACCGGTGCTCCACGGCCTCGAGTATCGAATCGCCGATACGATCCGCCAGTAGTCGCTTTGTGGCTGAGCCAGGGCCAACGGCGAACGCATCAAACCAACCCGAAGCCGACCGGGAGGCCACCACAATGCGGTCATTCAAAGGTGGCTGCCTGGCTCGCTTTCCATATGCTTCGCCGCTGCACGCGAAAACCGCATCTGATATTCACTCGGGGACAATCCAGTCTTGCGCTTGAACAATTGCCGAAATGTGCTGATATCGCCATAACCGACGCGTTGACTCACCACCTCGAGCCCAATTGGCCGCGTTTCCAGTAAGCGTTTCGCGACCTCGATGCGCAGATTTTGCAGATACGTGAGCGGTGCGAGCCCGACGGCTTCCTTGAAACGGCGATTGAGCGTGCGTTCGCTGACAGCAAGCGACGCCGCCAGATCGCTCAACCGGAATCCCTGCTGCAACGTAGCCTCCATCTGCTGCTGGGCGCGCGCGACGAGCGTGTCGGTATGCCCATGTTCCTCGAGAAGCGTTGCAAAGGAAGCCTGCGAAGTCCGGTTCATATCGATCAACAGCGCCTTCGCGGTCATCGTGGCAAGTGCCTCGCCAGCGAATGTTTCGACCAGTTGCACCGCGAGATTCAGATACGACGTCACGGAACCGCTCGAGATGATGCCGTCTTGCGCGATCAGCAGTTCCTGTGCGCGAACTTCGACACGCGGATAGCGGCGCGCGAAGTCCGCCGCTCTCGCCCAGTGCGTCGTTGCGGCGCGGCCATCCAGCAGGCCCGCCTCGGCGAGCAGGTAGTTGGCCGTGCAATAAGCTGCCAGCACGGCACCTGCCTTGCGTTGACGCCGCAGTGCGGAAGACAGCGCGTTCAACTGCTCGCGGCGCCCGATGAACTCGTCGATGTTCGAGAAAAACGGTGCCGTCAGCAGAACGGCGTCCGCCCGTTTGCGCGGATCGATCTTTCCGTCGACGTGAATGGTCTGACCCGACGCAGCCGTGACTGGATTTCCGTCGAGCGATTCCACGCGCCAGACGAACACGGGCGCGGATGTCGTGCCCGGTGCAGCCTTGCGCGTATGGAACTGGTTGGCCGCGCTGAAGACGTCAACAGGGCCCGCGACGCCGGACGCGAGAATTCCGTCATAGACCCAGATGCGGACAATGGCCATTTGCGTGTCTGAAATTCCACGAATAATGGCGATGCTGCCACTTTTCGCCGCACGAGTAAACCCCGATCATGGCCACATCCAATGAACTGAAAGCAGGAGCGGCACCATGCCAATGATCGATGCACTGTGGCCCGAGGACGCCTTGGCGCCCGAGGCCGAAGTTCGCCTCGCGCGACGCCGCCTCGAAAAGGCGCGTATCACGCTCGAAGCAGCGCTCGAAGCCGCTAGTGCAGGCATCACGAGCAAACCATAATCGGAGCGCCCAGCATGAAATTCAACGACACAGCCCCCATGATGGCACCTGCTGGCGGTCCGCCGCTCTGGCTGGCGAACCTCGCTGAAAACGCGACGCTCGAAGCCACCGTCCTGAAGCGTCCGATCGAAGGACGAGCCGATATCCTCTCCGTGATCAAACACGCGGTCTCGCTCTACGAATTCCAGCACCACAGCTACAAGGGCACGATTGACGACGGTTTGTATATGGAGTCCTATCGCTCGCAGATACAGGGCGTGCCGATCGAGACGGTGGTCGTCGCGCATATGAACGCAGAGGGCGAGACGGATTCCGTAGTCATCAATCATCGCCCGCTCAATGCAGCGCTGCTGTTTTCGAGGCTAATGGGGGAGCGCGTTGACGAGCGCTTCTACGATTGCTATCTGACGGAACTGGAAGCAGCGGCGCTAAATACGATATCCGATGTGGCCTCACGCGAGGCAGGTTGCATTGAAGGGTTGCCTTGACGATGGACCTATCGATCGAAGTACTGAGGATTTTTCGATGACCGATCCTCTTGATGGCGTACACGAACACTATCGCACGACCGGTCTGGCCGAGCGGCTGAAGACTGCACTCGCAGCCGGTGTCCGAGGCCGCATGATGA
>DATAQT010000204.1:0-28624 GCA_036264535.1 Paraburkholderia sp.
AAGTACAGCCCGTCGGTTCGGTGCGTGCCGGCGGCGAGGCCGCGTGAGCCAGCACACTGGCACGTGCGTGCGCCGGACCATCATCCGCCTACGCACGGGGCGCTGAACGGCATGCGCGAGCGCGCGTCCGTTGCGGCTTCCACGCGGATCGCCGCCCTGCCGATCCTGCTCGGTCCGATTCTCGGCCCGGTGCTGGCCGGACTCGTCCTCGCGCACGCAAGCTGGCCCTGGCTGTTTTTCATCAATGGTCCGGTTGGCGCTGCCGGCGTTGCAATGGCGGTGTTGCTGCTGCCACGCGATGCCGCCGCGTCGTACAAACGCCCGTTCGATTTCGCCGGCTTCGCCTTGATCTCCCCTGGGCTCGTCGCGCTCGTCTATGGGCTTCAGAGCGCGTCGCGCGCCGCGGGTCCAGCATGTCTGCTTGCTGGCGTCGTGTTTCTCGCCGGGTTCGTGCTGTATGCGCTGCGCAAAGGCAATGCCGCGCTGATCGACGTGCGCATGTTTGCGGTACGAACGTTCTCCGTCGCGGCCGTTGCGCAGTTCTTCGCGAACGCCATCATGTATGGACGTCAGCTTGCGGTGCCGATGTTGCTGCCGGTTCGGGTCCAGCGCGCGAAGAACGCCTGACGCATGCCCGCGCGGGTGCTTCACAGCAGCCGCAAGCCCCCATCACATTCGATCACCGCCCCCGTCATAAACGTGTTCTCCAGCAGAAACTGCAACGCGTGCGCGACATCATCGGCGTGGCCGACGCGCCGCGCCGGCAATGTTTCGCTTTGCTGACGAAACAGCTCGCTCTTCACGCTCGCCGGAAACCTGTCCCACCAGGGTGTATCGATCACACCCGGCGACACCGCGTTCACACGCAGCGGCGCAAGCTCACGCGCCAGCGTACCGATCATGCTTTCGAGCGCACCGTTGATCGCGCCCAATCCTGCCGTGCCCGGATTCGCGATGCGCGCCGAAATCGCGGTCAGAAACGTCAGGCTGCCGTCACGGCGCAGCGTCGGTAGCGCGGTCTGCGCCGCTTCGAGCTGCGGCCAGAACTTGGCCTCGAAACCGCGCCGCAGCGCCGCCAGATCGAGTTCGGCAAACGGCCCCGCGCCTTCGCCGCCGGACAGCGTCATCACCAGATGATCGATCCGGCCAAGCTCGCCATAGAAGCGTTCCAGCGCCCCGCGATCGGTGCAATCGAGTGCTTCGCCCTTCACCTGTCCTTCGATGCGGCCCAGCGCATCGTCCAGTTTGGCGCGGTCGCGCCCCACCGCGACGACGCTCGCGCCGGCCGCCGCGAGCCGCGCCACCGTCGCGAGCCCGATGCCCGACGAGCCGCCCAGCACCACGACCTTCTGATTTTGCCAGTCCATGTCATTGCTCCTGAGAGTGAAAGGAAAACCCCGTGGCAGTAGAATGCGCGTTGGGTGCCTATCATTCAAATCGTTTAATGTCATGGCCAACATCATTGAAAATGATTTTCGGCGCTTCGACCTGAACCTTCTGCTGACCTTTCGTGCGCTGCTGGAAGAGCGCAGCGTCACGCGTGCCGCGCAGCGGCTGTTTCTCGGTCAGCCGGCGGTCAGCGGCGCGCTGAAGCGCTTGCGCGAGACGTTCGGCGACGAGCTGTTCGTACGCACGCCGCAAGGCATGATGCCCACGCCGCGCGCGCTCGAACTCGCGCGGCAGATCGAACCGTTCCTGCAGTCGCTGCATCAGGCGCTCACGCAACCGCCCGTCTTCGATCCGGCACGCGCGCAGCGGGTCTTCCGCATCGGCCTCAGCGATTCGCTCGAACTGCTGTTGATGCCCGAAATCATGGCGCGCCTCGCCGACACGGCGCCCGGCGTGAAGCTGATTGCGCGCTCCACCGATTCGACGCGCGCCGCCGCGATGCTCGACGAGGGTGCGATCGAACTGGCGGTCGGCGTATTCCCCGAGTGCGTGCCGTGGCAGCGACGCTTGCCGCTGTTTTCATGGCGCTTCGTGAGCGTCTACAACCCGCAGCTCGTCAGGACGCGCCGCAAGCATCTGTCGATGGACGAGTTTCTGCGCCACCGTCACGTACTGACTTCGTTCAGCGCCGAGCTGCGCGGCTTCATCGATGAACGGCTCGAAATGGAGGGACTGAAGCGCGAGGTCGTGTTTTCGAGTTCGAACTTCGCGACGAGTCCGTTCATCGTGCAACGCACGGCGGCGATCGCGACGGTGCCGGAGTTCATCGGCCGCGTGTGGCGCGATGCGCTCGGTCTCGCGCTGAGTCCGTTACCGTTCGACGTGCCGGGCTACGAAGTTTCGTTGATGTGGACGTCGGCTCACGATCAGGATCCGGCGCTGGCATGGCTGAAGCATGAGTTTGCGGACGCGTTCGGCACGGGCGATAGCACTGCACGCGCAGCATCCTGACAGCGACGTGTGCTACGTTTCGGAAGCGTCACGTTTCGCTTCGCCGATTCGCCGTCGCCCGTTCAGCCAGGAGGAAATCCCGATGACCCAGCACATCGCAAAAGGCACCTTCATCGTCTCGCTTCAACCGATGCCGTTCGAAAACGCGGACGCCGAAGCGAAGCTCGGCCGCATGTCGATCGACAAGCAGCTCTCCGGCGATCTCGCCGCGACCACCCGGGGGCAAATGTTGAGCGCGATGACCAACGTCAAAGGCTCGGCCGGCTATGTCGCGCTCGAACAGGTCACCGGCACCCTTGCGGGCAAGCAAGGCACGTTCGTGTTGCAGCATATCGGCGTGATGAACCGCGGTGCATCGTCGCTGGCGGTGAGCGTCGTGCCGGATTCGGGCACGGCGGAGCTGAGCGGCATCGAAGGCGAGTTCAGGATCGATATTGTCGACGGCGCGCATTCGTACGAGTTTGCCTATCGTCTGCCCGGCGATTGACGTGCCGAGCTTCTGTCGGCGTGCGTTTCGCCGAGCAGGCGGGATACGGCGCTTTACTCCGTACCCCGCTACCAGGCTTTCTAGCCCGACACGGCCGCGCTCAATGCCCCGCGATCGTCACCGATGCGGTGAGCGCATTCGGATCGCGCGAAGAAGCCCCCGCGATCATCTGATAGACACCGCCGTTGAGCTTCCACACATGGTTGGTCGCGTCCCACGTCGACAGCAGCTTCGGCGCAACCGATATGCTGACCTGCTGCGACTGCCCCGCCGGTAGCGCGACCTTTTGCCAGCCGACCAGGCGCTTCGGCGGTTCGCCCAAGCTACCCGGCAACGCGGCATAGACTTCGGCGATTTCCGAGCCCGCGCGCGAGCCCGTATTCTTGACCGTGAAGGTCACGGTCACGTTGCCGCTCGCATCCACCTGGGCGTTGAGCCCAGAGTAGCTGTAGCTCGTGTAGGACAGCCCATAACCGAACGGGAACAGCGGCGCGATCTGCTTGCCGTCGAACCAGCGATAACCCATGAAGAGCCCCTCGCTGTAGGTGACGGTGGTATCGGTCGCCGAGATCGCCGGCTGCGGAAGATCCGCGTCCTGCACCGGGAACGTGATCGGCAATTTGCCGGACGGGTTCACGTCGCCGAACAGCAGATCGGCAATCGCCTGGCCGCCCTGCACGCCCGGGTACCACGCTTCGAGCACGCCGTGCACGTTGCCGAGCCACGGCATCAGGACCGGGCTGCCGTTCTCGAGCACGACGATCACGCGCTTCGCTTGCGCCGCGACCGCGGTGATCAGCGCGTTCTGATCGTAGCTCTGGTTATAGCTGTCGGTCGTGTTGCTCGGCAGGCTCAGGCTCGGCAGATCCGCGCCCTCGCTTTCCCATTGCGTCGCGAATACGATCGCCACGTCCGCCTTCGCGGCGGCGGTCGCAGCGGCCGTCGCGTTCGTGCCGTCGACGAACGTCACGCTCGCGTTCGGCGCCTTCGCCTGGATCGCGGCCAGCGGCGCCGACTTATACCACGTCGCGCAGGTACTCAGGAGCGGCGACGGCGACACGCAACCGGACACCGCATTACCCGCGGCCGCCGGCACCGCGCCCGAGCCGCCGCCCGACAGCACGCCCGCATCCGCGTGACCGCCAATCACCACGATCGACGACAGCCCCGCCGCGTTCAACGGCAGCACCGCTTGCGAATCGCCGCTCGCCACCGCGTTCTTCAGCAATACCGCCGATTGATGCGCGACCTGCAACGCGAGCGCGTTGCCCGCGGTTTGATCGACGGTGCCGCCCGTGGTCGGCGGCGAATCGAAGACGCCGTAACGGATCATCGTGCGAAGCTTGCGCTGGACCATGTCGTTGAGCCGCGACATCGGCACGCTGCCGGCATTGACCGCGCTCGTGAGCGCCGTGCTGAAATACGACGTCAGCGTCAGGCCCGGAATCGACGGTCCGCCGCTGATATCGCCAGGCTCTTCTTCGTCGAGCCCGGCCGTCGCCGCGGCGACCGTACTATGCGTGGCAGTCCAGTCGGACTGCACCACACCCTTGAAGCCCCACTCGTTCTTCAGCACCGTGGTCAGCAGGTACGGGTTTTCGCACGCATACACGCCGTTCACCATGTTGTACGAGCACATCACGTTGCCGGGCGTGCCCTCGGTGACGCCGAGTTCGAACGCGAGCAGTTCGGTCTCGCGCATCGTGCGTTCGTCGACGACCGAGTTGCTGGTCATGCGGTTCGTTTCCTGATCGTTCATCGCGTAGTGCTTGATGGTTGCGATGACGTTCTGCGCCTGCGTGCCGATCGTGCGCGCGGCGCTCAGCGTGCCGGTCAGCACCGGGTCTTCGCCCATGTACTCGAAGGTGCGGCCATCGCGCGGCTCGCGCGCAAGATTGACGCCGCCGCCGAGACCTTCGCCATAACCGAGCACGCGTAGCTCGGTCGCGATGCGCGCGCCGTATTCGTTCGCCAGCGTGGGGTCCCAGCTTGCCGCGAGCGCCACCGGCGCGGGCAGCGCCGTCGCGTTCGAGTTGACGACATTGACGCCGCCGGCCGAATCGGCCATCGCGAGGCCCGGAATGCCGAGCCGTGGGACCCCGGGAATGTAGCCAGCACCGTTGACGCCGGCCGGATACGGACCGCCCAGTCCCGCGTTGGGGATGCCCACGCCGTGTACGAGCTGGATCTTTTCGGCGGTCGTCAACTGTGCGACGAGCGCGGCGGCACGCGCATCGGCGCGCGCGTCGGGATCGGTCGGCAACGGCGGGTCACTGATGCCGCTGCCATTGCCGCAGGCGGCGAGTACTAGCACGACACCACAGGCGATGGCACTTGCGGCAAAAGGTATCGTCAGCTTCCTTCTCATCATCTCGCTCCGAGTTGTCGTTGTAGGTAATGTGATTCGCAGTGCATAGCGCCGTATCGACGCCCTACCGGTTCGCGACGCGTCCTGCTACGCTTAGCGCTCGCGGTAACGCGCCGTAAGGAATTCTAGGGATGCACCCGAAACGCGCTTGACCGATGGGTGCAGCACTTGACCGATGAAGAGTCAGGAAAACCCGCAGACAGGTTTCGACCAGAGGAGGCAGAGTGGATTTGCGTCAGAAGTCCGTATCAGCGCGCATCTATCGAGGACTACTCGACGCGGCGGAGCGCGCGGGTCTCGATCGCACGAAAGTCGCCCAGGATATCGGCATCGGCGAAGCCGACATCGCCGCGGCGGATGCGCGAGTCCCAGGCGACAGGCATGTCGCGATGCTCCAGCTCGCGGAGAGCTGCATCGCGCGCGGCGCACCCGAGGGCGACGTGCTGGACGGTCTGCTTTATTTTCCGGAGCTCGCGGGCGTGCTCTGCAACAGTCCGACGCTGCGCGACGCATTGCGTAATTACGTCCTGTACCGCGACCTGATCGGTAATGTCGACTGGCTGGTCATGCAGGAGCACGACGATGAAATCGCATTCGAATACATAACGGAAGGCGAAGGGCGCAACGCAACGAGCGCGCTGGGTAATTTCGCGCTGATCGCGAGTGTGGCGAAGCTCTATGACGCGCGACTGCGGGTGCGCGACGCCGGCATCACCGATTCGCGGCTCGGTGCGATCGCGGCGCTGGGCGGGACGTTGGGTGTGCGAGTTCAGGTCGATCAGGCGCGCAACCGGATGGTGTTGCAATCGTCGGCGCTGGATCGCGCGTTCGAGATCTACAACGCGCCGCTCTCGAAGATTCATCTGCACGCCGCGCATGGGATCTTGCAGCGGATTCGCGAGCAGGGCCGCTTTTCTCCGACGGTCGAGCGATGTCTGCGCGACGTGTTGCGCGAGCACGCCGATGCGATCGAGCCGAAGAGCCTGCAGACGATCGTCTGCGAACGGCTATCGCTGACGCGCTGGACGTTGCAGCGCAAGCTCGCGGAAGAGCGCAAAACATTCAGCGAGGTGTTGACGCAAACGCGGATCGACGAAGCGTGCACGCTGCTCGCGCATACGCCGATGCCGATCAGCGAGATCAGCGAACGGGTCGGCTTTGCATCGACGACGGCGTTTACGCGGTTTTTTACGCGTGCGTGTGGGGCGCCACCGGCGCGATATCGGGGGCGGTGTCGGGTGTGATCCTCACATCATGGGCATCGACCAGAACATGTCGCGAACACTCTGCCAACTAACGCGCGTCGTGAGACGAGGCCTCTTCGGGGCTTTCATAGATGTAGGTCGCGACACTGCGTCGCTGCAGCGCATCCCCCAGTTTCATCCGAAGGAAACTGCTTGTCGTGTATCGGGTCACGTCTGAGTAATACCGAGCGACCAGACCGGTCACCATTTCGGAATAGGCATCAATGACCTCGGGCGCTATCGAGAAATTGTCGTAGTTGACGATAGCGTGAGGCCTGACCTCGAGGCCGGACACCGTCCGCGCAACCTCAGCCCGGACCGCCTCCACGTCATCAACGGTCGTGACTTTGTGCCCTTCGAAGTTGATGAACAGCATGTTTTTATCAGCGTCGTAGCTGAACCGTTCACTGAATTTGAGCCGCAACAGCATGGCTCGCAAACCCATCGGTTTGTCTTCGAAAATGCGGGCGTCCATCAGCCGCGGTGCTGATTTGATGACGGGTGCGAAACCCATCTGCGAAATAATGTCTCGCTGCAGGTCGACCCCTGGCGCAATCTCGATGAGTTCGAGCCCATCGCGCGTCAGCGCAAAGACGCATCGTTCCGTGATGTAGAGCACAGGCTGCCGGCGCTCGCTTGCGTAACGGCCGCCAAAGGTTCGATGTTCAACTGCATCCACGAACTTTCTACAGACGCCATCCTGAAGAATTTTCAGCCGTCCATCTTCGATACGGACGTCCAGCTTGCCGGCATTGAAAGTGCCGACAAACACCACTTTCTTTGCCGCCTGGGAGATGTTGATGAAACCGCCCGCGCCCGCTAGCTTGGGCCCAAACTTGCTCACATTCAGGTTACCTTCCCGGTCAACTTGAGCAAGTCCGAGAAATGCAATGTCGAGGCCGCCGCCGTCGTAGAAGTCGAACTGGTAGGGCTGATCGATGATGGCGTCGGCGTTGCTCGCCGCACCGAAATTCAAGCCTCCGGCAGGTATGCCGCCAATGACGCCTGGTTCGGTTGTCATGGTAAACAGGTCGCTGACTTTCTCTTCGTTCGCAACGCTCGCTATGCCTTCGGGCATGCCAATCCCGAGGTTGACCACGCTATTGGCCATCAGTTCGAGTGAAGCGCGCCGCGCAATGACTTTCCGCTCCGTCAGAGGCATGTTCGGAATCGAACTTGTCGCAATGCGAAGCTCGCTCGCGAAACCTGGGCTGTACGGCTCGGCGAAGGTTTGCCAATGATTTTCCGCTTTCGCGACGACGACGCAATCGACCAGGATGCCCGGTATCTTGACCTGTCGAGGATTCAGCGTGCCGGACTCCGCAATGCGCTCGACCTGAACGATCACGATGCCGCCGGAGTTACGTGCGGCCATGGCGATTGAAAGCGACTCGAGCGTGAGCGCTTCCTTTTCCATCGTTATGTTCCCGTCGGCGTCGGCGGTCGTGCCGCGCACGATGGCAACGTCGAGCGGAAACGTCTTGTACAGAAGACAGTCGGCCCCGTTAATGGATATCAGACTGACCAACTCTTCTGTCGTTCTGGCGTTGAGCTTGCCGCCACCGTTGCGGGGGTCGACGAATGTACCCAGTCCGACGGTGGACAAGTGGCCAGGCCGATGCGCGGCAATGTCGCGAAACAGATGGGAGATGACGCCTTGCGGAAGGTTGTAGGCCTCGATGTGGCCTTGGGCAACCAGCCGTTGCAGGCCCGGGACCAGTCCCCAGTGACCACCGATGACTCGCCGAACGAGGCCTTCGTGAGCGAAGTGATTCAAGCCTTTACGAGCGCCGTCCCCCTGTCCGCCCGCGTAGACCAGCGTCAGATCTTTTGGCCCTTCACTCTCGGTGCCGATTGAATCAAGGAACAGCTTTTCCAGCGCAACGGCGATTTCTTCCGCGAAGCCAATCCCGACGAACCCGCCTGTTGCAACGGTGTCGCCCGGTCGAATCAGTCTGACCGCTTCCTGGGCACTGACGATTTTGCCGCGACCGACACTGTGCACGGCGGCGGGAAAAGGATGTTGAAAACCTGCACTCATGATGCCTCCATAAAGTGCGTCGTTGACTCGGTTCCGCGCAGTGTTACTTCACCTGGAAAATCGGCTGCAAGAATGCGCTCATCCTCGTCTCCTGACTATGTTCGTACTAACACTGACGCCAAATGTCGCCGGATCGACAGTTCGATCGGCGCGATACCTGAATAATGACTACTTTGCAAACGGGAGCATAGGGCAATGGGAAAGGAAATCGTCTTCAGCGTCGATGTGCAATTCGGCGATTGCGATCCGGCCGGCATCGTGTTCTTTCCGAATTTCCCGCGTTGGATGGATGCTGCTTCGCACAACTTCTTCAGGCAGTGCGGGCTGCCCGCCTGGCATGAGTTGACGGACCCGGCGCAATGCATCGGCGCGCCGTTGCTGGAGATTCATACGCGTTTCCATACGTCGGCGACCTACAGCGAGAGGCTCGACGTTCGTAGCCGAGTCGATGAATGGCGCGGCAAGGTATTCATCCAACATCATCGCATCGTGCGAGGCGACACCCTGATTTGCGAGGGACGGGAAACGCGCGCGCTGTGCGTTCGAGGAGCGGATGGCCGGTTAAAAGCTGTCCCCGTTGCAGACCCTATCCGTGCCGCCTGCGCCTGACCGGCAAACGCAATTCGGATTCAAAAGAGCTTCCATGACGACCATGAAGGGCAAGCGCGAGAGCAGTTGCCCGGGTCATGACCTCAGTGTGCGATATCGCCGATCGCGGCTCGGTCGCACGCATGATGGCCGAGGCGGTCGCGGCACCCGGCGGCCTCGACGTGCTGGTCAACAACGCAGGCATCGCGGGACCCTCAGCCAGCGTGGCGGAGATGGATCCTGATGGCTGGGAGAATGTCCTCCGGGTCAATCTCACCGGCACATTCATCGTGACGCAGCTCGCGATCCGCCATCTGAAGAAATCTGCCGCGGGCTCTATCGTCGTCATGTCGTCACTGGCTGGCCGCTTCGGTTACCCAAACCGAAGTCCCTATGCCACGACGAAGTGGGGTCTCATCGGTTTCACCAAGACGCTGTCTCGCGAACTCGGTGATTTTGGCATCCGGGTCAATGCGATCCTGCCTGGCGCCGTGGCGGGCCCGCGCTCGCATCAGGTCTTCGAGGGACGGCCGTCCGTCAGCGGGCGTACAGCCGCGCAGGAAGAAGCCGCGGCCCTCGCCAACCAGTCGATCAAACGCTTCGTCGATCCCGCCGACATCGCTGCACTTGCCGTCTTTCTCGCCTCGAACGCCCGGCGTTCGATATCCGGACAGATGATCCCGATCGACGGTGATTCGCAGACCACGTCCTGAGGCAGGTGCGACATCGTTGTGCGCACCTTAGACGGTCAGAGGCCCGCCAGCAATCTGAGCTGATGCTCGCTTTCGGCCCCGCGAACCAGGGCGTAAACCCGCAACTCCGCCCGCTCAGGATGCGAAATGGATTCCGTGCCGGAAAAGTCGTTCCAGGCGTCGTCCGCGATCGAGATGCGCGCGCCGCCGGTTCGCGCGAACGCCTGCAGCAGACGGCTTGCCTCGCGGCGCAGGACATGGCGGTCAGCGTTCAGAACATACGGCTGGCAGCCCGTGCGTAACACGAGGTAGTAGGGAATCGCATTGTGGTCGTTTTGCACGGGGCGGTACCTGTATAGAGGAATACGTGCGTTGAGCTTCTCGCTTCGTCGTGGCCGGTCGCCGTTTTCGATTCACAAAAAAAAATACGCAAAAGGGCGCTCTCCGCCATGGGTCATTTTGCTGAAAAAACGGCGGTCGAATCGACGATCAAGCAGAGGGGAACACGCCGCATCGAGCAAATCAGCTGATGCGGCGCGCCAGCGGCACCTTCACATGTCAACGACGGAAGCTCCGGTCACCTTTCCGTCGATGATGTCTTTTCCTTGCTGCCGGGCGGCACGCCTTGCCATGCCGAAATCGGAGAATGTCTGCGGCTGGTTCAGCCGGAAAACACGGCTTGCGGAAGAGGTTGCTATCGCGGACGGACGACATATCCGTACCGCAATATCGTAGCCTTCGGCGTAACGGGAGTGTCCGTCAAAGCGATTGAATGTGCGGGGGAAGACGAGGGGATGAAGTTCGTACCCCTTATAGAGAAGAAGCGGGACTGGCGACATGTTGGTCACTCCACAGGGGACGACCCACTATACCCTCAAACAGGTACGGCAGGGCGATACAGATCGTGTATCCCCATCGAGTGGTTTGGCATCACATTCCCACTCGGGTTACTGTTCGTCGTCAAGTCCGCACGCGGCGTTATATACCTTGAGGTAAGTGCGCGGCACGGAGTCGGCAGGGGCGGCCGATCCATACGTGTCATCCACATCCGGCCGCTTGCGCGCATAGTCGATGGCCGCGATCACGTCGCTGGCCCACTCCCGCCCGACGTTCGCATTGTCGCAAGCGATATCGATCGAGCGACTGCCACTGGAGTGCGAGTAGCCGGCGCGGTACGGCACCACGACGACGTATCCGCGCTCGACGAACTCGATAGCCTGTCCGCGAAACATTTCCCGCAGGTCATGGGTGCCGGGAGGTTTAGCGTGTCCGTGATTCAATACGACCATCGGAAACTTGCCGTCGCTGGCCGGCGAGTAGATCTGCGTTTCGATCTTTGTGCCGAACAGGCCCGGCGATTTCTCGCCCATCACGGTGTCTTCGCGGAACGGCGATGTCGCCTGCGCCAGCGTCGAGAACAGGAGTGCGGCAATCGCCGGGAGAATCGGGTACTTCATGTGTCGGTCGCCATTCCGGTCTGCCTACGATGCGTCGATACCGATGGCGGCTGCGACGCGCATCCGCCGAACATCGATGCGAGCGCAATTGCAACGGTCAAACTGGTAAAAGACTGGGCGATATTATTTTTCATTGGCTCGCTCTGCTCGGTGACGATCGGTGGCACGTGCCTAAAAATTGCCCGTAAGTTACACGCGACTTCAGGCTTCTATCACATGCAAAGCGTCACCATCATTCGATTGCCTGTAATCTTTGGATCTTCTTTTGCTGCCCTGAAAGCGTCACTCAGCCCGCCGCCAACCTCTCCACCCTCCTAACCTGCCTCGGCAAAACAACATACATCCCCCACGCCACGACAAAGACTCCACGCAGCACATCCGCCGCATGATCGGGCAGCGACACCGCGACATCGGCAATAGCAAGACTTCCAGGCACTGACCACGCATACGTCGTGAGCCCAAGCAGTACTGCGCGCCAGAAGCCGAAACGTTCACGAGCGGCAAAAGCATGCGCCACCAGTCCGCTGCGCACCATGTATCCCGCGATTGGCAAGCTCACCAGCAGGTAGATCACAACGGCCACGATCGCCGGCGACGCCGCAATCACGCCCGACCATGCCGGTGAACTTCTCGCGACCTCAGGCGTAATCAGATGCTCCGAAAATTTCATCATCGGCACCGCTGTGCGTGGCATCAGAAAGTGAAACGCCATCACGGCGACGATGAAAAGCAAGGTACTCGCGAGCCACTGACGCCACGCGCACGACCACCACACATACAGACGTCGCCCGAAACTCATTGCGCGTCCGACGCTGAACAACTTGCCTCTATCCCTTAGCGACGCAAAGCACACCAACACGACGAACAAGCCGGCCGCCACAACGAGTGCATAGGGGCTCCATATGAATGCGCCCGCATGCTGCACCCCCGAGGCCGCGGGAGCCGACGACGACGTCGAAAAGTTCTGCAAATGATGTGCAACGTAGTCCGAGGGATCGAGCGCCTGCGAAGAATCGTGTGTTGCCATCTCGTCTCCGTTTCCCGTGAGCTCACGGTGCAAGGTCGTGCACGAGAATCGAGGCGGCCCGAGAACGCCGTCAATGCACAACGTTCTTCAGCATAGACGGCAAGCGGCGTATTTGTCTTATGTTTTCGCCGCCTTACCCGGAAATTACGCGGTCATTACATGGCCATTGCGCGCGCTCAAGCCGGCTTATCCGCCAGATCCAGCACCGACCCGTTCCGTTTCAACGTCGCGAGCACGATCGTCGAATTCGTCGACATCACCCCCGCCGTGCGATGCAAACGATTCATGACGAAGTCGGAGAAGTGATCGAGGCTGCGCGCGCGCACCGTCAGCACATAATTCGACGCGCCCGTCACCACTTGCGCCAGCACCACTTCGGGCCACGTCTGCAGCGCCTCGAGAAACTTGTCGTGCCACTCCTCGACATCGGGTCGCATGGACACATGCACGAGCGCCTCGAACTCCACACCGATGCGCTTCGGCGCAATCACGCACCGATAGCCCTCGATAAAGCCCTCCTCCTCGAGCAGTTTCACGCGCCGAAGACATGCCGAAGGCGACAACGCAACCGCGTGCGCGAGGTCCTGATTGCTGATGCGCCCGTCGTTTTCAAGCTGACGGAGGATGCGCATATCCGTTCGATCTGGAGTCATATTGAAGAATCTGCCGTTTGGATTATCGAGATTCGCAGACTCTACCACCTTGGTGACTCGGCAAGCACGATATCTGAAGCACATTTCAATTTGACGTCGATAACATGCGACCAGCGACGTTGCCGTGCAGCAGCCCCGTGGACCCGACCGCAATCGCCCCGCTGCCGCCGCCGCGCAAACCCTCTCTGGCGTTTTGAAAACCATGTTCGAACACATTCCCATTTATCCGGGCGATCCGATCCTGTCGCTGTTTCGGGACTTCCAGCGCGATCCCGAAGCCAGCAAGGTCAATCTGAGCATCGGCCTGTACTACGACGAAGCCGGCAAGGTGCCCGTGCTGTCGAGCGTGCGTAGCGCGGCGCGCCGCCTCGCGACTGAGGAAACCCCCCACACGTATCTGCCGATGGAAGGCTCGGCCGCTTATTGCCAGGCGCTGCAACATCTGATTTTCGGCGCGGACAGCGTGGCATTGCGCGAGCGGCGCATTGCGACGTTGCAAAGCGTCGGCGGCTCGGGCGCGATCCGTCTCGGCGCCGAACTGCTGAAGCGCTATTTCCCCGACAGCGCGATCTGGGTCAGCGATCCGAGCTGGGACAATCACCGCGTGCTGTTCTCCGCGGCCGGCCTCGAAGTCCACACGTATCCCTATTACGACCCGCTCACCAACGGCATCCGTTTCGACGAGATGATCGCGACGCTATCGGGTCTCGCCGCGGGCAGCATCGTTCTGTTGCAGCCGTGCTGCCACAACCCCACCGGCATCGATCTGTCGCGCGAGCAGTGGCACGCGATCACCGAACTGTGCGTGAGGCGCGGCCTGATTCCGTTCCTCGACATGGCGTACCAGGGCTTCGGTACCGAACTCGCCGACGACGCCTGGCCGATCCGCGCGATGACCGATGCGGGTCTGTCGCTGTTCGTCAGCAATTCGTTTTCGAAGAACTTCTCGCTGTATGGCGAGCGTTGCGGCGGCCTGTCCGTCGTGTGCCCGAATCAGGACGAGGCCGCGCGCGTGTTCGGCCAGGCGCAGGCAAACGTGCGGCGCATCTATTCGAGCCCACCGCTCTACGGTTCGCAGCTGATTTCGACAGTGCTCAACGATCCCGCGCTCGCCCGGCAATGGCAAGCGGACGTCGCCGCGATGCGCGAGCGCATCAAGCGCATGCGTGTCGCGCTGAAGGCTCGCCTCGACGCGCAGGTGCCGGGCATGTCGTTCGACTATCTGGTCATGCAGCGCGGCATGTTCAGCTACACGGGCCTCAGGCCCAACGAAGTCGACGCGCTGCGCGAACGCGGCAGCGTTTATCTGCTGCGCTCGGGACGCGCCTGCATGGCCGGTCTGAACGAAGCGAACATCGATTACGTGGCCGACGCGATCAGCGAAGTGTTGAAAGCGCGCAGGTAAATCAATCCCAGGTCATCGCAAGGATTCCTTATGCCTCAGTTCATCCCCGTGGGTTTGCCCGAACCCAACCAGCCCTTCTCGTGGGCCACGCAAGCCAACGGCTTGATGTTCACGGCCCACGGCCCCGTCGATGCGACCGGCGCGATCGCCGGCGACGGAATCGCCGAGCAGGCGCGTCTGACGTTCGCGAATCTTGCACAGGCCGTCAAGGCCGCCGGCGCGCGGATGGAGGACGTCGTGCAGGTGCTGCTGTACATGGCCGATGCGCGCGAGATGCCGATCATCGACGCCGAGTATCGCAAGTTCTTTCAGGCGCCGTATCCGAATCGCGCCAGCGTTGCCGTGCAAGGCTTCGTGCATCCGGACATGCGTATCGAACTGGTGGCGTATGTGGCGCTCGGCCAGCAGGCCGCGCGTTCCGCCTGAACGGGTAACCAACAGGCCGAACACGACCACGGCCTGATAACCACGCAGCAAAAGACACACACAAATATACGACTATGAAAAAACAGCTCAATCGGTTCGGAGTACTGGCATTACAGACGACGCTCGGTCTCGCGATTTCCGGCAGCGTGTTGGCGCAGAGTTCGGTCACGCTGTACGGCATCGTCGATCAAAGCATCCGCTACACGACGAATGCGAATGCCGATAACGACAGCAGCGTGCAGATGGCCAACGGCGCGATCACCAACAGCCGCTGGGGCCTGAAAGGCCAGGAAGATCTCGGCGACGGTCTGTCGGCGATCTTCCGCCTCGAGAACGGCTTCGAGCCGCAGACCGGCAAGATGGACAGCAATCTGCTGTTCGGCCGCTATGCGTATGTCGGTCTGTCCGGCAATTTCGGCACCGTGAAATTGGGCCGCCAGACGACCGAAGGCTTTAACCTGTTCGGCGATCTCGATCCGCTGACGATCGGCAACTACACGGCCAACAGCTGGCCGTATTTCCTCACGCAGGGCTACGCGAACAACGTCGTCAGCTATGACAACAACAAGACGATCCCCGGTCTCGACGTCGGCGCGAGTTACGGCTTCGGCGGTCAGGCGGGCAGCCTGGCCCAGAACTCGTACTGGGGTTTGCGCTCGTCGTACACGCATGGACCGTTCACGATCGGCGGCGTGTATCAGCAGACGCGCGACCTCGACAGCCGCTCGCAGCAGATGTGGGGCGCCGCGGCACGTTACGTCGTCGGACCGGCGTCGCTGTTCGTCGGTTATATCGGCGGCAAGGATTCGACGGGTGAGGTCGACAGCTATCTGACCGACCCGAGCCGCAACGTCCAAACCGGCTCGTTCGTCGCCAACCCGCGTCGCGACACGATCGGCTACACCGGCATCGTGTACCAGGTCACGCCGGCCGTCACGGTATCGGGCGCGTTCTACTACGACTCGATGCGCGACATCAACGGCATCGACGACAACAGCGGCAAGCGCTACACAGGCGTGCTGGTCGCCGAATACGCGCTGTCCAGGAGCACGCAGGTGTATGGCACCGTCGACTACAACAAGGTCTCCGGCGGCGCCGTCACCGAACTGCCGGGCAAGAGCAATCAAACCGGCGTGGCGGCAGGCATTCGCCACATGTTCTAGGCAACACATCGCGTCGCGAGCTATTTGCGCGGACTGATCAGTGGTAAAACATCGGCCCGCGCTTCGCGGCAGGCTTCAAATAAGATGGAGGAGATATTCAATGAGTTCGGAAGGACAATTTCAGCAAATCGCCGCGCGTGAAGCAGGTCTTCGCCGCACGCTGACGGCCCGGCAGATGTCGATGATCGCGATCGGCGGCGCCATCGGCACGGGGCTCTTTCTCGGCAGCGGCTTCGCGATCGGCTTCGCCGGTCCGAGCGTGCTGATCAGCTACGCGATCGGTGCGCTGATCTCGCTGCTGCTGATGGGCTGCCTCGCGGAGATGACCGTCGCGCATCCGACCTCGGGGTCGTTCGGCGCTTACGCGGAGCACTACATCAGTCCGTGGGCCGGCTTTCTGGTGCGCTACTCGTACTGGGCCTGCATCGTGCTCGCGGTCGGCACCGAGGTCACCGCGATCGCGCTCTACATGAAGTACTGGTTTCCCGCCGTGCCGGGGTGGATGTGGATCATCGGCTTCTCGGCGGTGCTCGTGCTCGTCAATGCACTGAGCGTCGACGTGTTCGGCTCGGTCGAGTACTGGTTCTCCGTCATCAAGATCACGGCGATCGTCGCGTTCATCGTGATCGGCTCGTACGTGGTGTTCGTGAATCCCTCGCTGGTTGCAAGTGCGAGCGCAACTGCGGACTCAGGCGCGGACGGATCGATCGCGGGCTTTCATCACTACTTCGATCACGGCGGATTCTTTCCGAAAGGCATCTGGGGTATGTGGGTCGCCGTCATCGTGTCGATCTTCAGCTATCTGAGCATCGAGATGATCGCGGTCGCCGCGGGCGAAGCCGAAGACCCCGAGCGCGCCGTCACCCAGGCGTTCCGCTCGACGGTCGTGCGTCTGGTGCTGTTCTATCTGGTCACGATGGCGCTGATGCTCGCGATCGTGCCGTGGACCGCGGCCGGTCGCGACGAGAGCCCGTTCGTGAAGATGATGATCGCGGTGCATATGCCGGGCGCGGCGAGCGTGATCAACTTCGTCGTGCTGGTGGCGGCGCTGTCGGCGATGAACAGCCAGCTCTACATCACGACGCGCATGATGTTCAGCCTCGCGCGCGCCGGCTACGCGCCGCGCAGCCTCGGCGAAGTCAATGAGCGTGGCGTGCCGTTCGGCGCGCTGCTGCTGTCGACGGCGGGCATCGCCATCGCGACCGTGGTCAGCGTGCTGTATCCGAACGCATCGTTCACGATCATGATGGCCATTGCGATGTTCGGCGCGATGTTCACGTGGATGATGATCTTCGTCACGCACTACTTCTTCCGCCGGCGCCGCGCGGCAAGCGGTGCGCCCGCGAGCAATTTCCGCATGCCTGGTTTCCCGGTGCTGACACTGCTCGGCGCGGGCCTGATGCTCGCCATCATGATCACGACGTACTTCACGCCCGAGTTCCACATGACGCTGATCTTCGGTGTGCCGTTCCTGATCGTGCTGAGCTTGATGTACTTCGCGCGCTATCGGAATCAGGCGGCGTTGTCGCAAGCCGGGCGCGCGCCGCAGTGAACTTGCCGGAACATTAGGCCATCAAGTCGTCACGCGCACTCTTGTGCCGCGCGTGACGACGTCGCGTTACCGTCTCCCGCTTTCCCGTTTCATCCATCGAGCATCGCACGATGGATGACGGCAGCGCGTCGATCGAGATGAGCACGGCGGCCACGCAGGCGGCATCGTCGCTGTACTCGCAACTCGACACGGCGTTCACGCAGACGCCGGCACTCCCCGAACAATTGCTACCCGAACAACTGCTACCGCTTCGCATCGGGCGATCTGAATGTGCCTTCCTTTTGTCCGATATTCATCAGGTCGCGGCAAATAGCGTGCATTACACTGGTTTTCGCTATGCGACTTTAGAGCGTGGCTGACCCACGAAGTCACCGTTGTGCGGATTTTCGTGCGCCCTTTACGCACGTGTCCGCCGACACCGGGCAAACATGACCGCCCGGTGAAAGTGTTTCGCCATTCACGACTTTGGCCCACACCTGGGCACTCTCGCCTCGTATTGGGAACAGCCGGCCGCAGGGCGGTCCCTCGTTCTCTCATCGCTCATCGATCAGAACGGCGTCAGCCAGGTATCACTGCGGCCATTTCCAATTCATTTCATTCGTTTGAATCAGGCGCCTGATCGCGGCAGCCAATAGATACGCGCGTGCGGCTGCTTTTGCGCGCCAGTTCTGCTAACAAGGAGATGACGATGAAGACGCGGAATTTAAGTATTTTGTCGGCTACGGCCGTTGCACTTCTCGCGCTTAGTGGTGCCGCGCACGCCGGTGGTGGTGGCGATGGTGGCCGTGGCGATGGCCTTTGCTCCAAGGCAACCCTCAAAGGACCGTATGGGTTCATCGGTGGCGGAGAGATTCTTGGATTGCTCGATTCGACCAACACGCTGTTTCCGTTCCCGACTCCGTTGATTTACGATGACGTCGCCCTCGTGACGTTCGACGGCAACGGTGGTTTTACACGCACTGACGTTGGCAACATCAATGGCGTGCCGAAAGCCGGCTCGACTACCTTCAATCCGCATCAGACCGGCACCTACACGGTGAACTCCGATTGCACTGGCACGATGTCGGTCCGCTACCTCACCGGAGGACCCGTGGCGGCTGGCGTCGCGACCGACATGAACATCGTGATCACTTCGGACGGGACGCAGGTCGACGCCGTGGTCTATCGGGCGAGTGTCCCGACAGCTTCGTCGGCGCCCGGGTACAGTTGTCCAATGGATTGCGTGCAAGGTGTGCAGGAACACTTTGAAGGGAAGAAGGTGCTCGTCTATGGCTTCCGTTAGTCGGGCATAGGACTCCTTCACGCTCGCCGCCGGTTTGACAACCGGCGGCTGTTTCACATCACGCCTCGCTCAATGCCCGTGCCGTTCGCCCACCGCGACCGGCGCAGACCTCGTCTGCCGGCTCAACATCAGCGTCACGACCGCCGACACCGCCAACGTCGCGCCGACCACATACAGCCCCGCCGTATAGCCGCCCGTCACGTTCTTGAGCCAGCCAATCGCAAACGGCCCGACGAAGCCGCCGAGATTGCCGACCGAGTTGATCATCGCAATCCCCGCCGCGGCCCCGGCACCCGACAGGAACATGCTCGGCATCGCCCACAGCGGCGCCTTCGCGGCACTGATGCCGACGTTCACGACGACTAGCGCCAGCACGATCATCAACGCCGTAGTCGCATTGCCGGCGAACAGGAAGCCGACACACGCGAGCGCACATGGGATCACGACATGCCACGTGCGTTCCCCGGTGCGATCCGAGTTCTTCGCCCATAGCACCATCGCGATCACCGCGAGCACGCCTGGCACACCGGCAAGCAGCCCCGTTTCGAACGAGCCGAAGCCGTACTGGCGGATGATCAGCGGCGCCCACAAGCCGAGCGTATAGAGTCCCGCCGACGTGCCGAAGTAGATCAATGCGAGCGCGAGCACACGCGGATCGCGCAATGCACTGAGCGCACCCGCCGTATGATCCGCATGGGCGTGCCGCGCGTCGGCTTCGAGCTTCAGCTTCGCGATCAGCCAGTCGCGCTCTTCGGGCTGCAACCACTCGGCTTGCGCGGGCTTGTCGGTCAGATACTTGAGCACGAAGAAGCCGAGGATGATCGCGGGCACGGCTTCGAGCACGTAGAGCATCTGCCAGTCGGCGAGTCCGGCGATCGGCGGCAGCTTCATGATCGCGCCGGAAATCGGCGAGCCGATCGCGGTCGAGATCGGCGCAGCGGCCATGAACCACGCCGCCGCGACCGCGCGCTGACGCGCCGGAAACCACAGGCTCAGATACAGAATGATGCCGGGAAAGAATCCCGCTTCCGCGACGCCGAGAATGAAGCGCAGCGCGTAGAAACTGTTCGGCCCGACGACGAACGCGGAGGCAAGCGACACGAGCCCCCATGACACCATCACGCGGGCAATCCAGCGACGCGCGCCGACTTTGTGCAAGATCAGGTTCGACGGCACTTCGAACAGAAAATAGCCGATAAAGAAGAGCCCGCCGCCGAGGCCAAAGGCGGTCGGCGAAAGACCGATCGCCTTGTTCATCGACAACGCGGCGAAGCCCACATTCACGCGATCGAGAAAGCTCACGAAGTACAGCAGCATGACGAACGGGATGATCCGCAGCATCAGCTTGCGGGACACCCGGTTTTCGAGTTCGGAAGTCATTGTCTCCTCCTGGGGCGTGCGGCAGTGGGCCGCGCGCAAGCCGCGCGCAAGCCTCTCGCCGGCCGACGTTGGGCCGTGCTAGTCGAGTCAGGGTTGGGTGCCGGCCACGGTGTGGCCGGGGCATGGACCGCGCGCCAGATTGGCACGCGGTTCTCGCTCAGATTGCGCGAAGCCGGCGCTCAGGCCGCGTTCGCCGCGGGCGTCGCCGCCTGTTCGATGAATGCGCACACGGCCGCGGTCACCTGCACGGTCGTGGCCGCGCCGCCGAGGTCCCGCGTATGCAGCGACGGGTCGGCAGTGACCGATTCCACGGCCTGCATCACGAGTTTCGCCGCGTCGAATTCACCGAGGTGTTCGAGCAGCATCACGACCGACCAGAACGTGCCGACCGGATTGGCCAGACCCTTGCCCATGATGTCGAACGCGGAGCCGTGGATCGGCTCGAACATCGACGGATAGCGGTGCTCCGGATCGATGTTGCCGGTCGGCGCGATGCCCAGGCTGCCGGCGAGTGCGGCGGCGAGATCGCTGAGAATGTCAGCGTGCAGGTTGGTGGCGACGATCGTGTCGAGCGTCGCGGGACGGTTGACCATGCGTGCGGTCGAGGCGTCCACCAGCTCCTTGTCCCATTTGACGTCCGGGAATTCCTTCGAAACTTCGAGGGCGATCTCGTCCCACATCACCATCGCGTGACGTTGAGCGTTGCTCTTGGTGATTACCGTCAGCAGCTTGCGCGGGCGGGATTGGGCAAGGCGGAACGCGAAACGCATGATCCGCTCGACGCCGGCGCGGGTCAGGATCGATACGTCCGTTGCCGCTTCGATCGGATGTCCCTGGTGAACCCGGCCGCCCACACCCGAATATTCGCCTTCTGAATTTTCACGGACGATGACCCAGTTCAGGTCTTCCGGTTTGCAGCGTTTTAGCGGTCCGTCGATGCCCGGCAGGATACGCGTCGGACGCACGTTCGCGTATTGATCGAAGCCCTGGCAGATCTTCAGGCGCAGACCCCACAGCGTGATGTGATCGGGAATGTCT
The DNA here is from genome assembly GCA_036264535.1 of Paraburkholderia sp. Classification (GTDB taxonomy): domain Bacteria; phylum Pseudomonadota; class Gammaproteobacteria; order Burkholderiales; family Burkholderiaceae; genus Paraburkholderia. Next base: position 21,204 of record DATAQT010000204.1, read on the forward strand.
TTATCGCCCGCCGAGCCGAACAGGATCGCGTCCTTGTCGCGGATCGCGTCGAGCCCGTCCGCCGGCATCATCACGCCGTGCTGGCGGTAATAGTCGCCGCCCCAGTCGAAGTTCTCGAACTCGAACGCGAAAGCGCGCGTGGTCTTCGCGAGCGTGTCGAGCACTTGCGCGCCGGCCGGCACGACCTCCTTGCCGATGCCGTCGCCGGGGATGGTTGCGATGCGATAGGTTTTCATGTCTCCGTCCTTTGCTTTGTGAAGGCTGTGAGTGCACTGTAGCGCGATCCCATGGGTGAAAACCGGCGCCAAACTCAAAGCATCTTTAACTTCTATTCACAAATGCGATGGTGCGGAACAAGCGACGGGCGGGAGTTGGGGTTGAGGCGGGTGTGGTTGCGTAGCGCTATCGAATAAACCGCGCCGATATCGTAAAGTTGAAGTACCACAAGCCGAGTCCAACCCGTCGCTCACCGACGGCGAACCTGACCAGACACGGGTAACGATGCCGAGACCTAACCCCGCGCTTCACCGCAGCCAGAGAACTCCGATGACGCGGCGGCGCCGGCGCCTTCTGATCGTCGGCGCAATCGTGCTCGTCGCCGCGTTCGGCTGGATGCTCGCGCTCGTGCTCGAGCCCGCGTTCCAGCGCACCATCATCATCACCTCTGGTGCGCAGGGCGGCATCTATCGCGGCTTTGCCGATCGCTACGCGCCGCTGCTCAAGCGCGAAGGCATCAAGCTCGACATCCGCAGTTCGTCGGGCTCGATCGAGAATTATCAGCGGCTCGCGGACCCCGACAGCGCGTATCAAGTCGGCTTCATCCAGTCGGGCACGACCAACCCGAAAGACACCGACAATCTGCAAACCATCGCGGCCGTGTCGTACGAACCAATCTGGGTGTTCTATCGCGGCGACGCGACGATCGACCGGCTGTCGCAACTGCGCGGCAAGCGTATTTCGATGGGCGTGCCGGGCAGCGGGTTGCTCAACGTATCGCAAGTGCTGCTCGGCTATAGCGGCATCACGAGTCAGAACACGACGCTGCTTCAGATGGACGCGAACGCCGCGTACCAAGGGCTCGAAAGCGGTCAGATCGACGCGGCGTTCTTCATCGGCCGGCCCGACGCCGACATGCAGCACACGCTGCTCACCAGCAACCTGAAGCTGATGAGCTTCGCGCAGGCCGATGCACTGGTGCAAAAATTCCCGTCGCTGTCGAAGATCGTCTTGCCGCGCGCATCGACGAGCGTCGTTGACGATCTGCCGCGCAGCAACGTCACGCTGCTCGCCGCGACGGCGCTGCTGGTGTCGAAGGACACGCTGCATCCGGCGCTCCTCTATCTGCTGCTCGACGCGGCGCGCACGGTGCACGGCGGCGAGGACTACTTCACGCCGCTCGGCACGTTCCCGAACCTGAACACAGAAGAATTCCCGATCTCCGACGAAAGCGTGCGCTACTTCAAATCGGGCCGGCCGTTTCTGTATCGCTACCTGCCGTTCTGGCTCGCGAGTCTGATCGAACGGCGACTGCTGATCCTGGTGCCGTTCCTCGCGCTGCTGATCGGCCTCGCGCAGGCGCTGCCGCGCATGCTCGAAGCACGTATGAAGAAACGGATCGCGGTGTGGTATCGCGAGATCAAGGCGCTCGAGGACGAAGTGTGGAAGAACACCCAGCCGTCTCGCGCGCAGATCGCGCAATGGGGCGAGGAGATTGAAAGCATCGACGCGAACGCAAGCCAGATCCGAATTCCGTATCAATACTTTCAGGACGTTTACGCGCTGAAGCAGGCGATCGGCATCGTGCGCGACCGGATCGCGCATGTGGCGCAGAAGATGGGGAAGTAGAGACGGCGTTCGTTTACCCCTGCGCCGTTCGCGGGTATTCACCACTGCCCTGCGCGTTGATTTCGCGCACGGCCCCATTCTGTGGGCGCTCGCCGCAGCGCAAGAAAAAAATCTCTGTGAAATGACTCGCGCGATAGGCCGATTCAATTGGCGCGCCCGGGAATCGCATCCTGTAATGGACTCCTGCCGTTCGCGTACCGTCCATCCAGCCCGCCGCACTCCCCGGAGAGAGCCCATGCCGCAGCCCGAGCAGAATGTAGACGAAGTAGTCCGCAGCATCGCCGAAGAAACCGACACGCCGGCCGAAACGGTGTCCCGCATGTACGCCGATACGCTCGCCGAATTCCGGCAAGAGGCGCGTGTGTTCGACTACGTGCCGCTGTTCGCCGCGAAGAAGGTCCGCAACGAGCTTCGCGACAAGCAACATCGCAAGCATTGAGCTCGCGATACGCGGTGGTGTGCCGAATCACCGCACTGTCGCGCGCGCGTGGCTCCAGATTTTGCGCATAGCGTGGAGCTAACAATCGCGCCGCAAATTTTCTATGCTGGCGGTTCCACAGTTTTCCCAAGGAGCCGCCCACATGTCCGCCCCGCTGCAGATTCGCGCCGTCACCCGTGACGATTTCGATGCATGGCTGCCGCTATGGGACGCCTACAACGCGTTTTACGGCCGCTTGGGCGACACCGCATTGCCGCGCGAGATCACGCAGATCACGTGGAATCGCTTTTTCGATGGCTATGAGCCGATGCATGCGTTCGTCGCGGAACGCGCCGGGCAGTTGCAGGGCATCGTGCACTTCCTCTATCACCGTCACACCACGATGGCGGGACCAATCTGCTATCTGCAGGATCTGTACACGCTCGATAGCGAGCGCGGCAAGGGCGTCGGTCGCGCGCTGATCGAGGCCGTCTATACGCGCGCGAAAGAAGACGGAGCGCAACGCGTCTACTGGCAGACGCACGAGACGAATCACACTGCGATGCAGCTTTACGACAAGGTCGCGGACAAGTCGGGCTTCGTGGTTTATCGCAAGGCGTTGTAGCCCACGACGCTTCATCAAAAACAAAAAGCGCACCACCCGGTGCGCCTTTCGTGTCACTACTCAAGCGGTCATCACGCAGTACGACTCAAGCCTCGAGCTGCTCCAGCACCTTACCCTTGGTTTCGATTCCAAGGAAGTGCACGACGATCGCGGCGAGGAACGGCACGGCAGCGAGGATATAGAACGCGACTTGCAGATTGCCGCCGATCATCGTCTTCGACACGATCGCCGGCGCGAAGATCGCCGCCACCTTCAGCCACGCGCCGCCGACGCCGCAGCCCATCGCGCGGATACTGGTCGGATACAGCTCCGGCGTGTACACATAGGCCGTGATGAAGCCGCTCGCGAGGAAACCGAGCGCCAGCGCGCAGCAGGTTGCGACCACATATACCGACGAATCGTGCAGCACACCCGCCGCGGCCAGCGACAGCGCGCACAGCAGGAACGAGACGTTGATGATCGGCTTGCGTCCCACCTTATCGACCAGCATCGCGCAGGCCAGCGAACCCAGCACACCGAGCACCGACGCCGCGACGGCAAGGTTCAGCGCGAGTTGCAGCGGCGCGTGATAGATCGTGCGGTAGATCGTCGGCAGCCACGTCGACAGACCGTACTGGATGAAGCCGCAGGTGACCCACAGCATCGCCACGGCCAGCGTGCGCTTCAGATAGGCCGGACCGAACAGATCCGCGACACGGCGCTTCGGATGACGATTGACCATCTCGTCGAACTCCGCCGCCTGCGCAACCGGCGGCAGCGGCACCTTGGCGGCACGTTCGAACGCGAGCACGGCTGAGTCGGCTTCGGCCATCCGGTCGCGCACGGCGAGCCAGCGCGGCGATTCCGGCACGAGCTTGCGCAGCACGAAGAACAGGATCAACGGCATGCCGCCGATGAAGTACATCGCCTGCCAGCCGAAACGCGGCACGATCCACGCACCGAGCGCGCTCGACGCGAGCAGCCCGATCGGGAACACGACTTCATACAGGAGAACGAAGCGTCCGCGACCGTGCGCGCGGCTGATCTCGTTGATGTAGGTCGCGGCCACCGGCAACTCGCCGCCGAGGCCCAGGCCCTGGACGATACGCAGCGCGACGAATACCGCGAAGGTCGGCGCAAAACCGCACGCAATACTGGTGACGCCGATAATGCCCGAGCTCAGCGCGATCGCCTTCACGCGCCCGCCGCGTTCCGCATACCACGGAAACACGAACGCGCCGATCAGTTGTCCTATGGAACCGGAGCCAAGAAGGAAGCCGACGTCCCATGGCGTCAGGTTCCATTTCGCGATCAGCAGGGGCAGCGTCGCCGCGATTGCGATCACGTCGAAGCCGTCGAAGAACGTCGCGAGACCGATCAGTATGCGCGCGCGCACCTGCATCCGGTTCCTCGGCAAGCGCTCCAGACGCGCGATGATCGAGCCCTGCGTCACAGCGCCTGAAACACCGGCGCTGCTGCGGTCTCCTGTAGTGTTATCGATGGTTCTCATGCCGAGGTGCCGTCCGTAGAAATGGTTAGGCAAGCGCCGTAGAGGCGTCAGTCAGGGTGGCAAGGTCAATGGTCCGGCCCTGGTTCATCCACTTGCGCGAAAGCTTCAGCTCGCGCGGAGTGTTGATCGCGATCACGCCGCGAATCGTGTTGTCTTCCAGATAGAACAGCGTCGCGCGTTTGCCCGGCAGATCGCCGCGCACCGCGAGCTCCGCGTTGGCTGGAATGTCGCCGAGAATCTGCAGGTTCACGTCGTACTGATCGGACCAGAACCACGGAATATCCGCGTACGGTTCGAACGTGCCGAGCAACGCCTTCGCCGTGGAGATCGCCTGGTTCTGCGCGTTGGCCCACGATTCGAGACGCACGCGGCGCTTCAACCACGCGCTCGGATGATTCGCGACGTCGCCGCACGCGAAAATGCGCGGATCGTCGGTGGCACCGAAGTGATCGACGACGATGCCGTCCTCGACCTTCACGCCGGCCGCTTGCGCAATCGCCGTGTGCGGTGCGAGACCGATGCCGGCCACGGCGAAATCGGCGTCGAGCGTCGAGCCGTCCCCGAACGTCGCGCGCAGGCGGTTGGCGCCAGCCGGATGATCCTCGAGCTTGACGAGCGCCGCGTTCAGACGCACGTCCACGCCATTGGCGCGATGCAGCTGCAGCAGGAAATCGGACACCAGCGGCGGCAGCGAACGCGCGCACAGACGCCGCGCACCTTCCACCACGCAGGCTTCGACGCCGAGCTTGCGCGCGGTCGCCGCGACTTCGAGACCGATCCAGCCGCCACCGATCACGAGCACGCGCTTGCTGGCGCGCAGCCGTTCGCCGAGCGCGACCGCTTCGTCGAGCGTGCGCAGATAGGCGATATGCGAGGTCTGCACGAGCGCGTCGGGCAGACGGCGCGCCGCGCCGCCGGTCGCGATCACGAGGCGGTCGTACTGCACCTCGCGGCCCGACTTCGTGCGCACGATGCGCTGCTCGCGATCGATCGACGTCGCGCAATCCGGTTGCCATGCCTCGATGTTCAACGCATCGAAATCCTCGGGCTTCACGAGCCGCACCGTGTCGATGTCGGCGTCGCCGGCCAGCACGGCCTTCGACAGCGGCGGACGCTCGTACGGCAGATGCACTTCGTCGGCAATCATCACGAGGCGGCCGTCGAAGCCTTCCTTGCGCAGCGTCTTCACAACCCAGCCGGCCGCCTGGCCGCCGCCGATCACGACGATCGTGCGCGGCGCCTCGAGTCCCGCATGCGCGGCCTGGGCCTTTTCGGTAGCAGCGTCAGTCATTTTTGCGCTCCGTCATGAACTTGCCTTCAGGCGCCTTGGCGTCTTTCTGGCGTCGGGTGTTACCGTCGATGCCGCCGTCGATCGCCCATTCGGCGAACACGGTCGGGCCCGGCTCGAAATCGCGCGGCTGCCATTCGGGTGTCAGCTGGTCTTCGTCGGCGTAGTACTCGATCAGGCCGCCGGCCGGATTCTTGAAGTACCAGAAGTACGCCGACGACACCGGATGACGTCCCGGCCCAAGCTGCGTTTCCCAACCGCAGCGGCTGATGTGCATGCCACCGCCGAACACTTCGTGGATATCGCGCACGGTGAACGCGACGTGGTTCAGACCGCGCCTGGCCGTAGGCAGCGCGAGCAGGAACAGGTCGTGGTGACCGCCGTGCGGCGCGCAGCGCATGAATGCGCCGCGGCCCGGATAACGGTCGGAGGTCTCGAAGCCGAGCAGCTCGTGATAGAACTTTTCCTGCTCGGCGAGGTTGTTCGTGAAGAACACGACGTGCCCCACTTCGACCGGCTCCGCGCGCTCATAAACCGGCGACGGCTGATCGACGCGCAGCGTCTTGCCCCACACGTTCGACGGCGAGCCCTGCACGTCGACCGGCCACTTGCGCGTGACTTCAATGCGCACCGCCATGCCGTTCGGGTCGATGCAGCCAACCGCGTCGTCGGTTTCGTAGTGGCCCGGCTGACCCGCGAAGCGGCCACGCAACTCGTCGAGCTCCGCCTTCGTCGCAACGCCCCACGTCACTTCGCGCAAGGTCGGGCCGTCCTCGAACGCGGGCGGCAGCGACGCATCGTTCGCCTCGACGACGAGAACCGTGCAGCCGTTCAGCGTTTCGAAGCGCGCGTGCGTTTCGTCGTGCGCGGTCTCTTTCATGCCCCAGTCCGCGAAAAACTGCCGACAGGTGGCGAGATCCGTCACGCCGTAAGTAATCTGTTCAATGCCGAGAATCGTCATAACGTGCCTCTTCGTCCCGCTTCAGTTCGCCCACGCCAGCGGCGCGTCGTTCAAGCCCCAGTAAAGGCTCTTCTGTTGCATGTATTCGCGAATGCCCAGACGGCCTTTTTCGCGTCCCATGCCGCTCTCCTTCCAGCCGCTGAACGGCGTCGAGATCGAGAACAGCTTGTAGGTGTTGATCCAGACGGTGCCGGCTTCGAGGCCGCGTGCGATCCGGTAGGCGCGCTTGTAGTCGCGCGTCCAGATGCCGGCGGCGAGGCCGAACACGCTGTTGTTCGCTTCCTTCAGCAGCGACGCTTCGTCGTCGAACGGCATCGCGACGAGCACCGGGCCGAAAATTTCTTCCTGGCAGATGCGCGCTTCGTTGGTCAGGCCTTCGAGAATGGTCGGCTGGAAGTAGGTGCCGGCTTCGCGGCCGTCGCCGGCCGGACGTTCGCCGCCGCACAGCAGACGCCCGCCCTCTTCGAGACCCAGCGCGACGTAACGTTCAATCGTCTCGCGATGCGCCTGCGTGATGAGCGGACCCATCTGCGTGTTCTCGCGCGAGGGGTCGCCGACGCGCAGCTTGCGCGCGCCTTCGACGAGCCGCTGCATGAACGTGTCGTAAATCGGGCGTTGCACGAACAGGCGCGAGCCCGCGATACATGCCTCGCCCGACGAGCTGAAAATGCCGTACAGCACGCCGTTGACCGCATGATCGAGATCGGCGTCGTCGAACACGATGGTCGGCGACTTGCCGCCCAGTTCGAGCGACACCGGCATCAGCTTGTCCGCCGCGATGCGCGCGATGCCGCG
>DATAQT010000273.1:0-24282 GCA_036264535.1 Paraburkholderia sp.
TGTCGCGGAACCAACGGCATCGCGGAACGGGCCGTAGAACGCCGAAGCGTACTTCGCCGCATACGCCATGATGCGCGTGTGGATGTGGTCCTCGCTCTCGAGCATCTCGCGGATCGCACCAATGCGGCCGTCCATCATGTCCGACGGCGCGACGATGTCGACCCCGGCTTCCGCCTGCACGCGCGCCTGCTCGACGAGGATCTCGACAGTTTCGTCGTTGATCACGTAGCCGGCTTCGTCGAGCACGCCGTCCTGACCGTGGCTCGTGTACGGATCGAGCGCGACGTCCGTCAGCACGCCGAGTTCAGGGAAATTCTTCTTCAATTCGCGCACCGCACGCGGGATCAGGCCCGACGGGTTGGCCGCCTCGCGGCCTTCGGGGCTTTTCAGCGAGGGCTCGACCGCGGGGAACAGCGATAAAACCGGCACGCCCAGTTCGACGCATTGCTCGGCGACGCCCATCAGCAGATCGACCGACACGCGCTCGACGCCCGGCATCGACGGCACGGCCTGCCGCACGTTAGTGCCTTCGACGATGAATACGGGGTAAATCAAATCGTTGGTGGTGAGGATGTTTTCCCGCATCATGCGACGCGAGAAGTCGTCGCGGCGCATGCGGCGCGGACGGTGGTGCGGATAGAAGCTCATATCGAATCGAAGATCGTGGATGGGGGAGTGGACAAATCGCGCCTGGCTCCGCTCCGGGAAACTTTTCGAGACAATGGTATATCATACCGATCGAGCAAGGCGCCTCGCGCTGACCTCCCCGCTTCTCCTCCCTGAGCGGGTGCCTGTCGTTTTTCGATTAGGCTGTTTGACCCGCCGTTCAAGCGGCGGGTTTTTTTATGGGCGGCCGCAAACGTGCTTTGACTCGGGTTTTACGGGCGTTTCACGCGGCGCAGGAGGCGGTACCGGTATCCATTCACCCGGCGGCCGGCTTTTCAGCTGTTTCGCCCGCTGCGTCCGGGATCAACCAGCTCTCGATCAGTTCGTGCGCCTCGTCGAGCCCCGTTCTCTTGAGCGCCGAAAACAGCTGCGCGCTCAGTTCGCCCCGATAGCCCGCGGCGCGATATTCGGCCAGACCCTTCTGCGCGGTACGCAACGCGTTCGTGCTCTCCTGACGCGTCAATTTGTCGCATTTGGTGAGCAGCGTGTGGATCGGCTTGCCGGTCGGCGCGAACCACTCGATCATGCGTCGATCGAGCTCCGTCAGCGGGCGGCGCGAATCCATCATCAGGATCATGCCGCGCAGCTGCGAGCGCGATTGCAGATACGTTGACAGCAGCGCTTCCCAGTGCGCCTTTGCCGCACCCGGCACCTCCGCATAACCGTAGCCCGGCAGGTCGACCAGGTAGGCGGTCGGCTCATCAGCCTTGCCAACCGAAAAATAATTGATGTGCTGCGTGCGGCCTGGCGTCTTACTCGCGAACGCAAGTCGCTTCTGATTGCAGAGCACGTTGATCGCGGTCGACTTGCCCGCGTTCGAGCGTCCCGCGAAAGCGATTTCGGGCTGCGAGGTGGCCGGCAGGTCACGCAGATGATTGACGGTGGTGAAGAAGCGGGATTCGTGGAGCAGGAAGGGCATGGTGGAAGCCAGATTGGAGAAGCCGCGGAGCCCGCGGCGGGAACGGGGTCAAGCCCGACTGGCGTCTAAGCGATTAGCGAGTTATTGTACAATACGACGGTTTACTGAAAACCTGAGGGGGCCGCCCCACGTGCCTTGGGGGCTCCTGGCGGTCACTCGGTCGCCGTCGTCGTACTTTGCAGAACCTCTAAAATCCCACAAGACGAGACAGGGTGTGCGAATGAATCGACTGTGCAAGACTCTGATGGTGCTTCATGTAGCGGCAGGTCTTTCAGGTTTGGCAATTCAGGCACGAGCAGCAGATCCGGCAAAGCCGGACATCAATCGGGGGCAGGCAATCGCGTTACAGGTATGTGCGTCATGTCACGGCGCGGATGGCAATAGTGCCGGCGGCGCATACCCGAAACTGGCGGGCCAGCATCCTGAGTATCTCGTCAAGCAGCTTAGAGATTTCAAGACGCAACCAGGCGCCAAACAACCCGCGCGCAACAATGCGATCATGGCGGGCATGGCCGCCGCGCTTTCCGATCAGGACATGATCAACGTTGCGGCTTATTTCTCGACGCAGACGCCCAAGCCAGGCTATGCGCATAACAAGAACGACGTCGCGGTGGGTCAGCAGATCTATCGCGGTGGGATTGCCGACCGCGGCGTGCCGGCCTGTGCGGCTTGCCACGGCCCCACGGGGCAGGGTATTCCGATCCAGTATCCGCGCCTGTCGGGTCAGTGGGCCGAGTACTCAGTGACGCAGTTGACCGCGTTCACGCAAGGTCCGGGCGCTCGTAATAACAACGACGCGATGCATGCTATAGCATCGCGTCTGTCGGACAACGAGATCAAAGCGGTTGCCGACTACATCGCGGGCCTGCGTTAAGCGGTTCGCCCGCACGAATCCAACCGGCCCGACGAGGCCGGTTAAAAACAAGAAAAGGGTGAGGGTGTCGTCGCTACGACAGCCCTTCACCCTTTTTTGCTGTTCAGTCGGAGTTTGAATGAGCGTCACCACGTCGGGTCTGCAGTCGAAGTCGGGCAATCGCGTCATGCGCAGCGTCATCGAGCTCATGAGCTCGATGCGTTTCGCCATTGCGCTGCTCGTGATTCTGTCGATCGCCAGCATCATCGGTACCGTCCTCACGCAGGACGATCCGTATCCCAACTACGTCAACCAGTTCGGTCCGTTCTGGGCGGACATCTTCCGCGCGCTGAGCCTTTACACGGTGTATAGCTCATGGTGGTTCATGCTGATTCTCGGCTTCCTGATGGTGTCGGTATCGCTGTGCGTGATCCGCAATGCGCCGAAGATGGTCGCCGACGCGAAGAGCTGGAAGGACAAGGTTCGCGAAGGCAGTCTGCGCGCGTTCCATCACAAGGGCGAGTTCGCGGTGCACGGCACGCGCGCGCAGACCGCGGCGGTGCTCGCCAAACTGTCGGCGAAGCTCGGCTACAAGTTCGTCACGCGCGAGTCGGAAGGTGCGACGCTGATCGCCGCGAAGCGTGGCGCGCTGACGAAGTTCGGCTACATCTCCGCGCACATCGCCATTGTCGTCATCTGCCTCGGCGGCCTGCTTGACAGCAATCTGCCGATCAAGCTGCAGATGTGGCTGTTCGACAAGTCGCCGATCCGCTCGAACACGATCATCAACGACATTCCGCCCGAGCATCGCCTGTCGCAGTCGAATCCGACGTTCCGCGGCTACGCGTGGGTGCCGGAAGGGCAGCAGGTGTCGACGGCGATCCTGAACCAGCCGGGCGGCTCGCTGATCCAGGACCTGCCGTTTTCGATCGAGCTGAACAAATTCATCGTCGATTACTACTCGACCGGCATGCCGAAGCTGTTTGCGAGCGACATCGTCGTGATCGACCACAAGACCGGCGCGCGCGTGCCGGCGCGGGTCGAAGTCAACAAGCCGTTCGAATACGACGGCGTGTCCATTTATCAATCGAGCTTCCAGGACGGCGGCTCACAGATGCAAATGACGTCGTACCCGATGTCCGGCCCGAGCGCGAAGGCCGCGCCGTTCGGCGGCACGATCGGCGGCAGCGCGCCGTTGAGCTCGGCCACGCCGCTCGCCGATGGCCAGACCGTCGAATTCACCGACTTCCGCGCGATCAACGTCGAGAACATCTCGAACGGCAATGGCCAGAACGATGCGCGCGGCGTCGCCGCGCAACATTCGCTGAAGGAAGCCTTCGACGAGCGCCTCGGCTCCGGCGCGAAGACCTCGAAGCCGCTCGATCTGCACAATGTCGGCCCGTCGGTGCAGTACAAGATTCGCGGCAAGGACGGCCAAGCGCGCGAGTACAACAACTACATGCTGCCGGTCGATGTGAACGGCGAGAAGATGTTCCTCGCCGGCATGCGCGTGAATCCCGACGACCCGTTCCGCTACCTGCGCATTCCCGCCGACAGCGGCGGCACGCTCAAGGAGTGGATGAACCTGCGCGCGACGCTCGAAGACCCGAACCAACGCGCCATCGCGGCTCATCAGTTCGCGCAGCGCTCGGTGCCGGGCTCGAATGCGGAGTTGCAGCAGCATCTGGAGGAAAGTGCCTTGCGGGTGCTGACCCTTTTTGCGGGCGCCGACAGCAGCATGAAGATGCCGAATGGTGAAACGTTCGGCGGCTTCCAGGCGATCGCTGGTTTTATCGACCGGTCGGTGCCGAAGGGCGAGCAGGAAAAGGCCGCGGGCCTGCTGCTGCGCATGCTCGAAGGCGTGACGTGGGATCTCTGGCAGCTGTCGCGCCAGCAGCTTGGCGAGCCCGCCGCGCCGGCCGACGCGGACACGAGCCGCTTCATCCAGAGTTCGCTCAATGCGATATCTGACAGCTTTCTGTATGGATCGCCGGTCTATTTACAGCTTGACTCATTCAGGCAGGTGCAAGCTTCGGTATTTCAGTTGACGCGCGCACCGGGCAAAAAAGTCGTGTATCTTGGCAGCCTGCTTCTCGTATTGGGCATCTTTTCGATGTTCTACGTCCGCGAACGGCGTCTGTGGTTCTGGCTCAAGGATACGGACCACGGCACGAGCGTCGTGATGGCGATGTCGAGTGCGCGCAAGACGCTAGACTTCGAGAAGGAATTCGTCCAGACGCGCGACGCCGTGAGCGCCGCACTGGGCGCAAAACTCATCGAAGCAGCCGATGCCAACCCGGCCGCTCAGGTCGCCGCCTCGTCGGCAAGCTCAAAGGATTCGACCCGGTAAGATCATGGACTTGACTCAGGTTTCCTCCTCTTCTTCGTCTGCTTCGCGCGCCGATAAGGCGTTTGCGAGCAACACGTCCGAACTCCCGCTGTTCGACGAGCGCCCTTTCCTGAAACGGCTCGGGATCGTCGATTGGCTGTTCGCGTTCGCGCTCGTCGGGGGCGCCGGGTTCGCGCTGTCGCGTTATTACCCATTCATGAACTACTACGACAAACTGGTGCTGGTGTGCGCGGTGCCGGTTTTCGTCGTGCTCGGCTGGCGCTGGAAGCCGGTGCGTCCGCTGATGTTGGGGATCGCCGCGCTGTCGCTGCTCGCGATCCAGATCTACCAGGGCGATCTGAGCCGCGCCGACAACGCGTTCTTCCTCAAATACTTCCTGTCGAGCCAGTCCGCGATCCTGTGGATGAGCGCGCTCTTCGTATTCGCGACGGTTTTCTACTGGATCGGGCTGTTGTCGCGCTCGCCGACCGGCGCCGCGATCGGCTCGAAGATGGCGTGGGCGGCGGTGCTGATGGGCTTCGTCGGCATGATGGTGCGCTGGTACGAGTCGTACCTGATCGGCGCGGACGTCGGACATATTCCGATTTCGAATCTCTATGAAGTGTTCGTGCTGTTCAGCCTGATCACCGCGCTGTTCTATCTGTACTACGAGCAGCACTACAACACGCGCGCGCTCGGCGCGTTCGTGCTGCTCGTGATCAGCGCAGCCGTCGGCTTCCTGATGTGGTACTCGGTCGCGCGCGACGCCCAGCAGATCCAGCCGCTCGTGCCGGCGCTGCAAAGCTGGTGGATGAAGATTCACGTGCCCGCGAACTTCATCGGCTATGGCAGCTTCGCGCTGTCGGCGATGGTCGGCGTCGCGTATCTGGCGAAGGAGCACGGCGTGCTGGCGGATCGTCTGCCGGCGCTCGACGTGCTCGACGACCTGATGTACAAGTCGATCGCGGTCGGCTTCGCGTTCTTCACGATCGCGACGATTCTCGGTGCTCTGTGGGCAGCCCAAGCGTGGGGCGGCTACTGGAGCTGGGACCCGAAGGAAACGTGGGCGCTGATCGTGTGGCTGAACTACGCGGCCTGGCTGCACATGCGTCTGATGAAGGGCCTGCGCGGCGCACTCGCCGCATGGTGGGCGCTGACCGGCCTGCTGGTCACGACCTTCGCGTTCCTTGGCGTGAACATGTTCCTGTCGGGCTTGCATAGCTACGGCAAGCTGTAAGATCCGCCGCGCTGAACCGACTAAGAACCGCCGCGTGCTTTCGCACCGGCGGTTTTTTTATGGCTGATGGAATATTGGTCGCGCCTCGGTGTTCACTAGTCGAGCACCTGAGCAAGGACCCGTGGATGACAGACGCCCCTAAACCGGCGATCATCAATATGGCTCTGCGACGCGCACGACGCGGCGGGCCGGCAAGGAGCAGCACGATGTGGATCAAGCGAAGCGACAGAATTCAACTGACCGGCGACGACATCGCGCGCAGCGAAATCACGCCGCGGCACGTGTTCGAGAACCGGCGACGCATCCTGCAGGCGGCGGGCGCGATGGCACTCGGCAGCCTGATCGGCGTGAGCGGCGAGGCGCTCGCGACGTATTCGTCTCCCGATCCGAAGGCGCAGAAGCTGGCGGCGAAAACCAACACGAAGTACGTCGCGCTCGACAAGCCCACGCCCTACAAGGACATCACCACCTACAACAATTTCTACGAGTTCGGCACCGACAAATCCGACCCCGCGCAGAACGCAGGCACGTTGCGGCCGCGTCCGTGGAGGGTCAGCGTCGAGGGCGAGATCAAGAATCCGAAGGTGTACGACATCGACGACCTGCTGAAGCTCGCGCCGCTCGAAGAACGTGTGTACCGGCATCGCTGCGTCGAAGGTTGGTCGATCGTGGTGCCGTGGATCGGTGTCTCGCTCTCCGAGCTGATCAAACGCGTCGAGCCGACCGGCAACGCGAAGTACGTGCAGTTCATCACGCTCGCCGATCCGTCGCAGATGCCCGGACTGTCGACGCCCGTACTCGACTGGCCATACTCCGAAGGCCTGCGGATGGACGAAGCGATGCATCCGCTGACGTTGCTGACAATGGGCCTCTACGGCCAGGTGCTGCCGAATCAGAACGGTGCGCCGGTGCGCGTCGTAGTGCCGTGGAAGTATGGCTTCAAGAGCGCGAAATCGCTCGTGAAAATCCGCTTCATCGAGAAGCAGCCGCCGACGAGCTGGAACACGTACGCGTCGAACGAATACGGGTTCTATTCGAACGTGAATCCGAATGTCGATCATCCGCGCTGGAGCCAGGCCACTGAACGGCGCATCGGGGAGGACGGCTTTTTCACGCCAAAACGCAAGACGCTGATGTTCAACGGTTACGGCGATCAGGTCGCGTCGCTCTATCAGGGCATGGACCTGAAGAAGAATTTCTGAGGCGGGCGCGATGGCTTCCGATACGCAATCTGTGACCCGCAACGAGCCAGCGGCACGGCGCGCGACGTCGACGTCGGCGGCGAAGCCACGTCCGGCGGCCGGCGCGCGCTGGGTCGTGCCGGCGAAAGTCGCGGTCTTCATCGCGGCGCTGTACCCGCTCGCGCGCATCGTCCTGTTCGGCATGACCGACCGGCTCGGCGCGAATCCGATCGAATTCATCACGCGCTCGACGGGCCTGTGGACGCTCGTGTTCCTCTGCATCACGCTCGCGGTGACGCCGCTGCGCCGCCTGACCGGCGCCGCCGCATTCGTGCGTTTCCGGCGCATGATCGGGCTCTACACGTTCTTCTATGCGACGCTGCATTTCACCACGTACCTGTGGTTCGACAAGTGGTTCGACGTCGCGGCGATTCTGAAGGACATCGGCAAGCGGCCGTTCATCATGGTGGGCTTCGCCGCGTTCGTGCTGCTGATCGCGCTTGCGGTCACGTCGCCACGCGCGATGGTGCGCAAGCTCGGGCGTCGCTGGCAGACGCTGCATCGCGCGATCTATCTGATCGGCGCGCTCGCGATTCTGCATTTCTGGTGGATGAAGGCGGGCAAGCACGATCTGCTGCTGCCGAAGATTTATGGCGCGGTGATGATCGCGTTGCTGGGGTGGCGGCTGGTGGTGTGGCTACGCGAGCGGAGCATGAGAACGCGCCGACGGTGATGGTGGGGGATCTGCGCGTCACGCCGCTGCCAAGAAAAATGGCGATGCCACCGTGGCATCGCCATTTTCGTTACTGCGCTCGAGCGTTGGCTCGGCCGCCGGTTCGGACGCTTACGCCGGCAGAATCGCTTCACCCGCAAACAACTGCTTGACCTCTTCGCGGGCGCGAACCACATACGCCTGTGTACCATCCACCATCACCTCGGCGGCGCGCCCGCGCGTGTTGTAGTTCGAGCTCATGACGAAGCCGTACGCGCCGGCCGAGCGGATCGCGAGCAGATCACCGGGCTCCACCGCGAGCAGGCGTTCGCGGCCGAGCCAGTCGCCGCTTTCGCAGACCGGCCCGACCACGTCGTACACGTGCGCGGGTACGTCGCGCTTCACGACTGGCTCGATTGCGTGATACGCGTCGTACATCGCGGGGCGCGCGAGATCGGTCATCGCCGCGTCGACGATCGCGAAGTTCTTGTCCTCGCCCGGCTTCAGAAACTCGAGACGCGTGAGCAGCACTCCCGCATTGCCGACCAGCGAGCGGCCCGGCTCGAAATAGACCTCACGGTGACCGTGGCCGCGCGCTTCGATGCGATCGAGCACCGTGCGCACGAACTCACCGATTTCCGGTGGCGTTTCGTCGTCGTAAGTGATGCCGAGACCGCCGCCGACGTCGATATGGCGAATCGTTATGCCGTCCTGCTCGATCTGCTCGACGAGTTCCAGCACCTTGTCGATCGCGTCGAGATAGGGCGCGACTTCGGTGATCTGCGAGCCGATATGGCAGTCGATGCCGACCACCTCGAGATTGGCCATTGCCGCGGCCGCCTGGTAGGTGGCGCGTGCGTCTTCGAACGCGACGCCGAACTTGTTCGTCTTGAGTCCGGTGGAAATGTACGGATGCGTTTTCGCATCGACGTCGGGATTCACGCGCAGCGACACCGGCGCCTTTTTGCCCATCTCGCCTGCCACCGCGTTGAGGCGGTCCAACTCGGGAATCGATTCGACGTTGAAGCATTTGACGCCGGCCGCGAGCGCCTCGCGCATTTCGCTCGCCTGCTTGCCGACGCCCGAAAACACGGTGTTTTCCGCTTTGCCGCCGGCCGCGAGCACGCGCGCGAGCTCGCCGCTCGAGACGATGTCGAAGCCCGCGCCGAGGCGCGCGAACACGTTCAGCACCGCGAGATTGCTGTTGGCCTTGACGGCCACGTGCACGCTCGCGCGACGCCCGGCGCAGGCACCCGCATACGCGTTCCACGCAGCGGTGAGCGCGGCGCGCGAATAGACGTAGAGCGGCGTGCCGAACTGCTCGGCGAGGGAAACGGCGGACACGCCTTCGGCGTGCAAGACGCCGTCGACGTAGTCAAATGCGGATCGAGTCATGCGGAAGTCTTATTGAACGGAAGGGACAGCCGAGGCGGGCAGCGGCACTGCGGGAGCCGATGCCGCCGAAGCGGGCGGCGTCGTGAGTTGGTCTTCGGGTGCGAGAGAGAGAGGCGTGCCCGAGGTGTCCGGGATCGAGTCCATGTCGGCCGCGCTTCCGTTAGCCGGTTGGGTTTGATCGGTCGGCGGCGTTTGCGTGCGGTGAGCCGGCGGAGCAGGCAGCGGCGGTACGGTCGGTAGATAGAGCGAGCCGCGTTGGCCGCAGCCGGTGAGCGCACAACCTGCGAGAATGGCTAAAACCGCTACAATCGCGCGGCCGGGCGCCGCCGCGCGCATCCGAGTTACGACTCGCATGACTGTCCCTGAATGAATAATCGACGGAGTTTAGCATGTCCGATAGTGATTACCTGACCCGTGCGGAAGCCGTGCTGGCCGCCATCGAGAGCGCGCTCGACGACATCGACGCCGACATCGAGCTCGAGCGCAGCGGCAACGTTCTGACGCTCGAATTCGAGAACCGCACGAAGATCATCGTCAACCTTCAGCCGCCGATGAGCGAGATCTGGATCGCGGCCAAGGCCGGCGGTTTCCACTTCCGTTTCGTCGATGGTGAATGGCGCGACACGCGCGGAGGTTCGGAGTTTTTCGCGGCGCTGTCGCAGTATGCGACGCAGCAGGCTGGTGAGCCGGTGCATTTCGCCGCGCAGTAAGCGTGGCGTGACGGCACGAGCGTGAAGCTCGAGGCGCGCTTGAAACGGAACCGCCGCGTATCGAACGCGGCGGTTTTTCTTTTCTAACCGGACATCGACGCGGCCTCAGTGCCCACGGAACAGATTCATGATGTCCTGCTTTTCCTGCTCGCCGATCTGCTCCGGCGCGGCCGCGTTTGCGGCGCTCGCTTCGGCGTCGAGGGTCGCCTGACTGACGCCGACCGTCGAGATGAAACCGTGTCCTGGCGTGAACTCGTCGAAATAAAGCTCCGAGCCGATTTCGGTCACGTCGTCGGGCCGTGCCATCTTGTACTCGGGCACGCCTTTCAGCGCGCGCCCCATGTACTCGATCCACACCGGCAGCGCGAGGCCGCCGCCGGTTTCCTTGTCGCCGAGGCTGCGCGGGTTGTCGTAGCCGATCCACGCGATCGCGGTGAGCGTGTGCTGATAGCCGGCGAACCACGCGTCGCGCGAATCGTTGGTCGTGCCGGTCTTGCCGCCGAGATCGGTGCGCTTGAGCACATTGCTCTTCGCGCCGGTGCCGCGCTGCGCGACGCTTTGCAGCAGGCTGTTCATCACGTAAGCGTTGCGCGGCTCGATCGCGAACGGCGCGCTTTGGCCTGCCACGAGCGGCTGCGCGTGCGCGACGACGATGCCGCGCTGATCGGTGACTTCCGCGACCAGATACGGATTGATCCGATAGCCGCCGTTCGCGAACACCGAGAACGCGCCTGCCATCTGCAGCGGCGTCACGAGGCCCGCGCCGAGCGCCATCGGCAGATAGGCGGGATGGCGGTCGGCGTCGAAGCCGAAGCGTGTGATGTATTGCTGCGCGTACTTCGGGCCGATCTGGTTGAGGATGCGGATGGACACCAGGTTCTTCGACTTCTGCAACGCGGTGCGCATGGTCATCGGACCGTCGAAGCCGCCGCCATAGTTTTTCGGCTCCCACGCCTGGCCGCCGGTTTCGGCGGCGCTGAAAAAGAGCGGCGCGTCGTTGATGATCGTGGCCGGCCCGAGGCCCTTTTCGAGCGACGCCGAATAGATGAACGGCTTGAAACTCGAGCCCGGCTGGCGCCACGCCTGCGTCACGTGATTGAACTTGTTCTTGTTGAAGTCGAAGCCACCGACCAGCGAGCGGATCGCACCGTCCTGCGGCACCACCGAGATGAACGCGCCTTCCACCTGCGGCAATTGCGTGATCGACCAGTCGCCGTCGTCGTTCTTCACGAGCCGCACGATTGCGCCCGGCCGGATGCGCTGATTCGGCTGCGCGCGTGGGCCGAGCGCGAACTGCGCATAACGCAGGCCGTCACCCTGAATCGTCGCTATATTGCCGTCGATGAACACGGCCTGCACCTGCTTCGGGCTCGCCATCGTGACCACGGCCGCGACGATTTCGCCGTTGTCGGGATGCTCAAGCAGCGCGTCGTCGATAGCCTGCTCGCGCTCATCGGCGTCGGCCGGCAGATCGATGAACGCCTCCGGACCGCGATAGCCGTGGCGGCGCTCGAAGTCCATCAGGCCTTTGCGCAGCGCGCGATAGGCGACGTCCTGATCGGCCGAATCGATCGTGGTCACGACGTTCAGGCCGCGCGTGTATGCGTCTTCGCGATACTGGGCGTACATCATCTGCCGCACCATTTCCGCGACGTATTCGGCGTGCACGCTGTACTCCTTGCCCATGCCCTTCACGACGAGCCGCTGCCGGCTCGCCTCGTCGTACTGCTCCTGGGTGATGTAGCGCAACTCGTACATGCGCTGCAGGATGTACTCCTGGCGTACCTTCGCGCGCTTCGGATTGACGACCGGGTTATACGCGGACGGCGCTTTTGGCAGACCGGCGAGCATCGCTGATTCAGCGAGCGTCAAGTCCTTGAGATCCTTGCCGAAATACACGCGCGCCGCGCTCGCGAAACCGTACGCGCGCTGACCGAGATAGATCTGATTCATGTACACCTCGAGAATCTGATCCTTGCTCAGCTTCGACTCGATCTTGTACGCGAGCAGCATCTCGTAGATCTTGCGCGTGTAGGTCTTCTCGCTGGAGAGAAAGAAGTTGCGCGCGACCTGCATCGTGATCGTGCTCGCGCCTTGCGTCGCATGGCCGTTGGTCAGCGCGACGAAGCCGGCCCGCGCGATGCCGGTGAGATCAACGCCACCGTGCTCATAGAAGCGCGCGTCTTCGATCGCGAGAATCGCCTTCTTCAGGCTGTCGGGCACGTCCTGGATGTGCACGATGTCGCGCCGTTCCGCGCCGAATTCGCCGATCAGCACGTGGTCGGCCGTGTAGATTCGCAGCGGCACCTTGGGCTGGTAGTCGGTCAAGGCGTCGAGCGACGGCAGGTTCGGCGTCGCGACGACGAGCGCGTAGCCGAGCAGCAGCGCCACGCAGATGATGCCCGCGACGATCAACCCGACAAAGCCGAGGATCAGCGTTTGCCACCAAGGACGTTTGCGCTTTTTCGGCGCGGGTGGCGGGGATGTAGGAGACGTGGCTTGCATAGGTGTACCGGAAAAACAGTCCCGCGATTATAGTCGCCAGGGTGTTTTTACTTTCGACAAGCTTACGAATGAGGTGCAGTCTGCGCACGCAAGACGGCGCGCAAATGACTTTGCTGCAGTCCCCACTGTAGTCGCTTTGATGTCGCTCGGGGCGGCTTCGCGTTCGCGTTAGCCATTCGGCTGAATGTCGTTAGGACGTGCGTCTGTCGACAATGATCCCTCGTTACTCGCGTTCGAATGGTTCGTCGCATGAGTTAGAGGGAGGGCGTGATGGCCTATAGAAATTCGTGGCTTCAGGCGGTGCGGGAAGGCCGGCAGCGTTTCGCCGCCGGCATCGACGTCGGTTCGCAAAACGTGCGGCTGGTCGTGTTGAGTCAGCGCTCACGGGCGCATGGCGCGTTGCATCTCGAGCATATGAGAACGGTGCCGCTCGCACCCGGCGCAATGGCGGGCACCGAGATATCCGACCGGCAAGCCGTCGCGCGCGCGTTGCGCGATGCATTCGCCGATTTGCCGCGCGTCTGCGCGACGCACGCGCTGCGTTGCGCGATGGCCGTGCCCTCGTCGGCCACGCTGACCACGACGGTGCCGCTCGCGCGGCTCGCAGCGCAGAGCGACTGCGAGGAGGAGGACGGCGGCGTTGCGCTCGCTGGACTCGCGCCTGCCGTGATGGGCGAGGCGGAGCGCATCGCCGGGCTCGAGCGTCACGCGCTCGCGGTCGACTGGTACGTCGACGAGATACCGTCGCCGGAGCGCTCGGTGAGGATCGCCGCGACCGCGCGTCAGCATCTCGAAGCGCGGATCGAATGCGCGGCGACCGCGGGCATTTCGCTCAGCGCGATCGATGGCGAGCCGCACGCGGCATTGCGCGCGCTGCGCTACGCGGCGAGCCGCGAGCTCGATCCGAACGAGCCGTACGCGGCGCTGTGGGTCGGCACGGACGGCGTGTACGGGTGGCGCGTCGTCGATGGCGCGAACGTCGGCGAGATGCGCTATCCGGCGCCCGAACATGCCGATCTTGCGGACGCATTGCGCGACCTCGTGCACGGCCCTGAATTCGACTGCGCGCTGATCGGCGGCGAAATCGATCTGCTCGACGGCGTCGGCGTTTCGCTTGCCGATATCGGCGACGTGTTGGGCTGCTCGGTGCTGCCGTTCGAAGCCGCGCTGCTCGGCAGCCACGCGCGGCCGCTCGGCGACGCGTTGCTGCACGAGCCGGCCGGCGCGGTCGCTTTCGGGCTCGCGTTGCGCGGGGTGCTGGAATGATGGGCGGTCTGTCGTTGTCGTCTGACGCGCCCGCGGGTTCCGATCGGCGTGAGCGGTGCGCCGCTGTGCCGTGGCTCGGTGGCTTCAATCTGTTGCCGTACCGCCAACGCAACGCGCGACTCGCGCGGCGCCGCTGTGTGCGCGACTGGGCTTTGGCGGCTTGCGTCGGCGCCGCGGGCGTGTTGCTGGTCGCCGGCTGGCAGACCTTCGCCGCTGCACGCCTCGATGCGCGGCGCGCGGCGGCCGGGCAGGCATTGACGCGGCTCGCCGCGCCGCTCGCGGAGCACGCCAAGCTGTCGCTGGCCGAAGAAGAGCAGCGCAAAACCGCGGCACGCGCCGTGAGTCTGGCGACGCCGCTCGCGCATCTGCGCGATCTGCTCGAAGCGCTGAGCTTCGAGCCCCGCGATGGCGTCGTGTTGCGCCAGTTGCGCCAGCGCGAGTACGAGACCGAGTTGCTGGCGACTTCGAGCAGCCATATCGGTTCGGCTGAGTGGCTCAAGCGGCTTGGCGCGATCCATGGCGTGCAGGGTGCGGAGATGCGCGATCTGCATCGGCCGACGGGGAAGGGCGGCGCGTCGATGGAACAGGCGATTGTCGGTCCGGTGGAGTTCGATGCGCGTCTGCGCTGGGGCGATCCGCCGCCGAAAGCGACGCGCGCCTTGAAGGCCACGCAAACGGGAGGTGCACGATGAGCACGACCTTTTTCGAACCGCGCGGTGCGGCGCACCTGTCCGCCGGTCTTTCGCGCTGGTTCATGCAGGCGCGTGCGCCGCTCGAGACGTGGAGCCGGCGCCGTCGCTGCTGCGTCGCGGCGACGCTTGCCGTGCTCGTGTTTGGCCTCGGCACATACGGCTGGAACACTGCCGACCTCACCGGACTGGAGACGAGCCGCGCGGCGCTCGCGGCGAGCACACAGCGTCTCGCAGATGCGCGGCGCGCGCTCGCGCAACTGCCGTCGCTGCGCCGGGCGGCCGCGGCGTTGCCGGCCACGGCATCGGCCTCCGTGTCGTGGAATTCCGCCGACGACGTGCGCATTGTCTCCGAGCTGGCCACGCAGAACGGTGTCGCGTTGCTCGCGCTGGAACCCGGCGCGGCGAACGGTGAGGGGGTCGAGCGGATGCGCGCGCTGCAGCTCACCGCGCGCACGGACTTCATTCACCTGATGGCGTTTTTTCACGGGCTCGCGCGCTTGCCGGTGCTGATCGTTCCCGCCGACGTGACCGTCAAGCAGGACGGCAAAGGGCTCGCGGTGGCCGCGACGCTGCAGGTGTACGACGCGCTGCGGCCGGCGCCCGAGACCCAGCCCGTGAGCGACGACGCGAGCCCTGACGCCGACGAGGCGGATGGCGACGAAGAGCTCGTGTTCTTCGATCCGTTTGCGCAGCCGCAAATCTCGGCGAGCGGCGAGGCGGGCGATACCACGCAGTTGCGCCTTGTCGGCCTGCTGCGCGATCGCAGCCGCGGGCTCGCACTGCTCGACACGCCGGACGGCACGACGACGGTGGCGGCCGGGCAGCAGCTGGGCGTCGAGCGGGTCACGCAGCTCGACGCGCTTGGCATCACGCTCGCGAACGGCGGCGCGTCGCGCACGTTGACGCTGATGGAGGCGTCATGATCAGCACGCTCAAGCAATGGACTGCCGCGGGGTGGCGGCTGGCGCGCGAGATTCGCCTCCGCTTCGGGCTGTGTTTCGGCCTCTACATCGGTGCGACGCTGGGTGGTGGTATCGCGCAGGCATCGACGCCACCGCTGCTGCCGCCCCTGCCGACTTACGCGGCGCTCGACGACCCGGCCGCATCGGCCGATACCGTCAACGAGAGAGCGCCGCTGCCGAGCGGTGGCATCGGCGAAGTGGCGAATCCGTTTGGCGACGCTGCTACGCAAAACGCGGCCCGGGACCCGGACGCTCCCCAACTTGACCCGCCTTCCGCGCCAGCCACCGACGCTTCCCCGGACGACGTCGCCAGCGGCCCGATACCGCGGCCGTCGCCGAAACAACCCGCCGACACCGCCGGCGCGTCCAGTCTCGAAGGTCCGCCGGTCCCGCTGCGGCCGCCGCTTCGCCTCGGCGACGCATCGGGCGGCGCCGACTCGGGCCTTCCAGCGGGCAACGAGCCGATCTCGTTGAACTTCCAGCGCGCGGAACTCGGCGCGGTGCTGAAATCCTTCGCCGAGTTCACCGGCTTGAACATCGTCGCGAGCGACAAAGTGCGCGGCGCCGTGTCGCTCCGTCTCGACAAGGTGCCGTGGCGCACCGCGTTCGACACGCTGCTCGACGTCAACAATCTGTCGATGGAGCGCCACGGCAACGTCATCTGGGTCGCGCCGCGCGCCGAGCTCGCTGCGCGAGAACGTCAGCGCTTCGAAGCCCACGCGCGCGCCGCGGACCTCGAACCGCTCGCGAGCCGTACGTTCGAGTTGCACTACGCGCACGCCGAGGACGTGCGGCGCCTGCTGACCGGCTCCGGCACCCAGCGCGTGTTGTCCAAACGCGGCGCCGTCACCGCGGATCCGCGCACCAACCTGTTGTTCGTGACCGACCTGGCGGGGCGGCTCGAGCAGATCGCGGCGCTGATCGCTTCCGTCGACCGACCCACGCGCCAGGTGCTGATCGAGGCGCAGATCGTCGAGGGCGACTATGGCTTTTCGCGCAATCTCGGGGTGCGGCTGTCGCTCGCCGGCACGAGCGCGGACGGTACGTCGAGGGGGCTGACCGGAGGTTCGGACGGCACCGTATACGATCTGTCGGCCCGTCCGATCTCCGGTTTCGATGCCGCGACCGCCGGCCTCACTTTGTTCGCCGCGCGCGCGACGCGGCTGCTGAACATCGAACTCTCGGCGCTCGAATCCGAGGGGCATGGGAAAATCGTGTCGAGCCCGCGAGTCGTCACCGCGGACCGGATGAAGGCGATCGTCGAGCAGGGCACCGAACTGCCGTACCAGGCGAAGGTCGGGCAGGGTGTATCGGGCGTGCAGTTTCGTCGCGCGACGCTCAAACTGGAGGTCGAGCCGCAGATCATGCCGGATGGCCGCGTGGTGCTCGATCTCGATGTAGCGAAAGACAGCGTCGGCGCGCAAACCGACGCCGGGCCCGCGATCAACACCAAGCACGTGCAAACGCGCGTCGAAGTCGAGGATGGTGGTACGGTGTCGATCGGCGGAATTTACGAGAGCGACGACCGGGACGACGTCGAGCGGGTGCCCATCCTTGGCAAAATACCGGTTCTGGGCGCGTTGTTCCGCAATCGGACTCATCGCGACGCGCGCAGCGAGCTGGCAGTTTTCATCACGCCGCGCGTGGTGAGGGAAAATTAGGGCAAGCTTGCGCCGCCGTCCGCTGGCGGCGCGCAGGCTCGACAAGGCAGCCGCTTTGCCAGTAAGCTGCGGCACGAACTACACCGGATTAGCCAGAGGACACCGTTGCAAGCGCGGGACGCACACGCCAATGTTTTTTTCGTAGGGCTCATGGGGGCGGGCAAAACCACTGTGGGTCGGGCGGTTGCGCGCCGTCTCGAGCGCCCGTTTTTCGATTCCGACCATGAAATCGAAGCACGCACTGGCGCGCGCATTCCGGTGATCTTCGAAATGGAAGGCGAAGCGGGCTTTCGTGATCGCGAAGCGAGCGTGATCTCCGACTTGACCGGGCGCGACAATATCGTGCTCGCGACCGGCGGCGGTGCGGTGCTCCGGCCGGAAAACCGCGAAGCGCTGAAAAGCCGCGGCCTCGTGATCTATCTGCGCGCCAATCCGCACGACCTGTGGCTGCGCACGCGGCGCGACAAGAACCGCCCGCTGCTGCAGACGGAAGACCCCAAGGCACGCCTCGAAGCGCTCTATGAAGTGCGCGACCCGCTGTACCGCGAATGCGCGCATTTCGTGATTGAAACCGGCCGGCCCTCGGTCAACGGACTCGTCAACATGGTTCTGATGCAGCTCGAGATGGCCGGCGTCGCCAGACATCCTGCGTCATAATGGACCGTATGATTACCGTCAACGTCGAACTGGGCGAGCGTGCCTACCCCATCCACATCGGTGCCGACCTGATCGGCCAGACCGAATTGTTCGCGCCGCATATCGCCGGCAACTCCGTCACGATCGTCACCAATAGCACCGTCGATCCGCTATACGGCGACAAGCTGTGCACGGCGCTCGCGCCGCTGAACAAGCAGGTGTCCACGGTCGTTTTGCCGGACGGCGAAGCGCACAAGAATCTCCAGACGCTGAATCTGATCTTCGACGCGCTGCTCGGCTCGCGGGCCGACCGCAAGACCACGCTGATCGCGCTCGGCGGCGGCGTGATCGGCGACATGACCGGGTTTGCCGCCGCCTGCTACATGCGCGGCGTGCCGTTCATCCAGGTGCCGACCACGTTGCTCTCGCAGGTGGATTCGTCGGTCGGGGGCAAGACCGGCATCAACCATCCGCTCGGCAAGAACATGATCGGCGCGTTCTACCAGCCGCAGGCGGTGATCGCCGACATCGGCGCATTGCGTACGCTGCCCGAGCGCGAACTTGCGGCGGGGCTCGCCGAGGTCATCAAGACTGGCGCGATCGCCGACGACGGCTTCTTCAACTGGATCGAGGCCAATATCGAGGCTTTGAACCGTTGCGAACCGGAGGCACTGGTCGAGGCGGTCAAGCGCTCGTGCGAGATCAAGGCGTCGGTTGTCGCGCAAGACGAGCGAGAAGGCGGTCTGCGCGCGATTCTCAACTTCGGCCACACGTTCGGCCACGCGATCGAAGCCGGGCTCGGCTATGGTGAGTGGCTGCATGGCGAGGCGGTTGGCTGCGGAATGGTAATGGCGGCCGATCTGTCCGTGCGCCTCGGCCATCTCGACGAAGCGTCGCGCAAGCGGCTCGTCGATGTAGTGGTTGCGGCGCATCTGCCCACTCGTGCTCCCGCGCTCGGCGCGGACCGCTACGTCGAACTGATGCAGATCGACAAGAAAGCGGAAGCCGGCGCGATCAAGTTCATTCTGCTGAAGCGTTTCGGTGAGACGCTGATCACCCGGGCGCCCGACGCCGAGGTGCATGCGACGCTGGCCGCCGCCGTCTAGATTCACCACGGCCCTGCAGCCACGCTTCACGCACCCGCGTCACGAGGCGCCGCCCATGTTTCGGAGAACCTGGTGACTGACAGGCGCAGCGACGATATCCAGCATGACTCGACGGCGCGTGCGGCCGCCGGGAACGGCGCCATCGGCGCTACAGCCATCGCCGCGGACGCCGCCGCGGCCGTCACCCCCGCTGTCGCCGTGCCGACTCAAGAGGCGCTCGAAGCACATCTCGCGCCGTACGCGGCGCATTCGAGCCAGTCGCGCGGGCGTCGCCATGCGGAAGCCGCGCCGAGCGCGCGCACCGAGTTTCAGCGCGACCGCGACCGCATCGTCCACTCGACCGCATTCCGGCGGCTCGAGTACAAGACTCAGGTATTCGTCAATCACGAGGGAGACCTGTTTCGCACGCGCCTCACCCATAGCCTCGAAGTTGCGCAGATCGCGCGTTCGGTCGCGCGCAATCTGCGCGTCAATGAAGATCTCGTCGAAGCGATTTCGCTGGCGCACGATCTTGGTCATACGCCGTTCGGCCATGCGGGACAGGATGCGTTGAACGAATGCATGCGCGAGCACGGCGGCTTCGAGCACAACCTGCAAAGCCTCGCGGTCGTCGACGAACTGGAAGAGCACTACGGGGCGTTCAATGGATTGAACCTGTGCTTCGAGACGCGCGAAGGCATTCTCAAGCATTGTTCGCGCGACAACGCGCGTCGGCTCGGTGCATTGGGTGAGCGCTTTCTTGAAGGACGGCAGCCGTCGCTCGAAGCACAGATCGCGAACGTCGCCGATGAAATCGCGTACAACAATCACGACGTCGACGACGGTTTGCGCTCCGGCCTGTTGTCGCTCGAGCAGCTCGCCGAAGTGGAACTCTGGCAGACGCACTGCGAGGCGGCGCGCGCCGACTACCCGCAGATCGAAGGGCGCCGGCTGATTCACGAGACGGTGCGGCGCGTGATCAATACGCTAATCGTCGATCTGATCGAGACGACGCGGGCCAATCTCGCGCGTTACGCGCCGGAGTCACTCGACGACGTGCGCGCGGCGCCGCCGCTCGTCGCGCACAGCGATGCGATCGCCGCGCAAGCCGCGGCGCTCAAGCGCTTTCTGTTCAGAAACATGTACCGCCATTATCGCGTGATGCGCATGGCCAACAAGGCGCGCCGCGTCGTGGTCGGCCTGTTCGACGCGTTCACCGACGACCCTCGGCTGCTGCCGCCGGGCTACCAGTCGACCGATACGGCGCACCAGCCGCGTCTGATCGCGCATTACATCGCGGGGATGACCGATCGCTACGCGCTGAAGGAGTATCGGCGGTTGTTCGTGATCGACGATAACTAGGCGCTGGCGGCGAGGTGCGGCAACGGGTGTAACGTTCAGCGTTGCCGCATTCGAAGCGGCCGTCGAGCCACCCCTGTCCGCACCGTCAAGCCGCGCAAGCCAGTGTCACCGCGAGCGCGACGCGAACAGCGCCCCAACCAGCAGCGCAAGCCCGCCGACGATCGCAATCGTCTGCCACGGATTTTCACGCACGTAGTGATCGGCATCCGAGATGGCGACCCCCGCGCGTTCGCGCATCGCGTCGCGCGTCTCGTTCAACCGTTCGCGCGCGGCGTCCAGCTGTTTGCTCAGTTTGCCGCGCAATGCCACGGCGTCGGCCTGGGTGCCGTCGGCCAACGTCGATTCGAGTTCCGACAGCAGGGTGCGCAACTCGACCGCGATATCTTCGGCCGCATGGCGGCTGTGGCGAGCGATGCGCCGCGCGCGGCGACTCGCGCTAGTCCAGGATTCGCCGAGGGCGTCTCGCGTATTTGGAAGTGCTGTCATGGTCGCTCCGTCGATGAGTTGAAAGGCCCCGCGCATCATCGCGCGGACACGCTATGCGCAGACGCAGTATCGCGTCGCAGCGTAGGAAACGCCATCTGAATGCAACTTCGATGCCAAGCACCGCATCACCCACAACGTCGCACGCGCGGGGCGTGACGGGACGGGCGTGCGCTTGTCGCCCGCCCGATATTGCACACGAGCACGCCGGATCCGCGTCAAATTTACAACGCTGTGCCGCGTCATGCGCCTATGCAGGTGCCAGCGGAGCGCCAAATGAAAACGCCGTCATCGGATCGATGACGGCGTTCCCCAGGCGCGAAAATTCGACTACCCTAATTCAAGCCACTCGCTCTCGCGAAGCGTTAGAAACGGTAACCGATATTGACGTAGGTGACGATCGGGTTCAGCTTGATCTTGGTCTGCGATTGCACGGTCAGCGTGCCGACCGGCGTGGTCGACGCCGAGCTCAGCTTTGCGGTCGTGCTGAGCGGCAGGTACGAGATCGACACACCGGCGAACCAGTGCTGATTGAAGGCGTACGTGAAGCCCGCATTAAACACGGGTTCCCACGAACTATCCGTCGACACGCTGGTCGGACCATGCAGAACGTTGGCCTCGAATGCGCTGTTGGTGATCTGCTCGCCGGTGAACCAGATGCGGCTCACACCGACACCGAGATACGGCCGGAACGTAGCGGTCGGGGCGTTGAAGTAGTACTTGAACAGCAGAGTCGGGCTCCACTGTTTGGCCTCCCCGATCTTGCCGAACTGCGTGAGGCTGCCCGTGCCGTACAGGTCGAAAGTGGGCGGGACGCCAATGACGAATTCGGTCGCGATGTGGTCGGTGATGAAATAGCCGGCGGTGAAACCGATGGTATCGGCCGAACTCAGCGAGGCGCCGGTGTTGAGTTCGGTGATGTTGGTTGGGCTACCACCGATGTTGGTCACGGTCAGCGGGTCGCTGCTCGATTGGGGCGCCAGATGGAACCAACCCGTCGTGAAGTAAATACTGCCGGCCGATTGCGCGTGCGCTGTCGTGCTCATGCAGGCCAGCACTGCCATCCCCGTTACGGCCTGTTTTAATTTCATATGTGCTCCTCCAAAAAAGGCCCGCTCATTATGACGACAACGTTTGAAACAAACCATACGCGGCGGTTAGAGCTTTTTCCCTAAGCGCCGCGTGGTTTCTGGCTTGGCCGCATGGCGCCGAACCTTGCGCCCATGCGGTTCTTCGGACCTTCGGGTATATACCAACGCGACTATTGGACACTCCAGCATGGCACGGCTTGCACGTCTTTATGTCCCCGACCAGCCGCAGCACGTCATCCTCCGCGGGCTCGACCAGCAACCCGCCTTCGTCGACGACCAGGACTACGAGCTTTTCATCGACTGTCTGAAGGCGGCTTCCCGGGACCACCACCTCTCGATCCACGCTTACGCCTTGATGCCGGGCGCCGTGCAACTGCTCGTCACGCCGACCGAGGAGTCGAGCCTGCCCAAGGCGATGCAGGCGGTCGGGCGGCGCTACGTCGCGCACTTCAATCGGCGCTATGCGCGTCGCGGCACCTTGTGGGAAGGCCGTTACCGGGCCACTGTGATCGAAGGTGAGCGCTACTTCCTGCTGGCGAGCCGCGTCGTCGAAATGTGTCCGGTGCGCGCACAGCTGGTCAGCGCGGCAGAGGACTATCGCTGGTCGAGCTATCGTCATCACATCGGCCTTACGCTCGACAGCCTGATTACCGATCACCCCCTCTACTGGTCGCTCGGCAATACGCCGTTCGAACGACAGCGCGCGTATCGCGAGCTGTGCGAGCAACCGCTCGACGAGCGGGAGGCAAGTCAGCTGCAGCAAGCCACGTTAAAGGGCTGGGTGCTCGGCAGCGACACCTACCGCGAATGGGCGGCGCGCGCCGCGAACCGGCGCGTGTCGCCGCTGCCGCGTGGCCGGCCTCGCAAGGTGCGCGAGACACCGCATACGCAGTGAGGCGGCAGTGAGGCGGCGCTGAGGCGCCACCACGGCGCCCCCGGTAGAGCCGCCTTAAATCTGAATAAAGTGTTTTGCATCAAGGGGCTGCATGAAGACGGCATTTCGTATGCCGTTTTCTTTTGCCCCATTTTGATATGGCACCATTAAAAATTAATCGCAATGCACCAATTTGATAATCGGGGAGCGACCATCACGTTTTATTTGCTATTCCATTGATTCGTCGCGTATATTCCGATTTCCGACGCTTTTCGACACGCGCAGTTCTGCTGCGAGAAGGGCGCCGTCGCGGTTGCGAAGCGCACTGCGGCAAAAAACAATGGTTTAACGGCCTGTCCGGCCTCCTCACAGACGGTGTCCCCATGAACGACCACCAGCAACCGTTTCACCCGGTTCCCGCCGCCCAAGGTCTGTACGACCCGCAAAACGAGCATGACGCCTGCGGCGTCGGCTTCGTCGCTCATATCAAGGGCCACAAGAGTCACGAAATCGTCCAGCAGGGCTTGAAGATTCTCGAGAACCTCGACCACCGGGGCGCCGTCGGCGCCGATCCGTTGATGGGCGACGGCGCGGGTATCCTGATCCAGATTCCGGACGGTTTCTACCGTGAAGAGATGGCCCGGCAGGGCGTGACGCTGCCGCCGGCTGGCGAGTACGGCGTCGGTATGATCTTCCTGCCGAAGGAGCACGCATCGCGCATCGCCTGCGAACAGGAGCTGGAGCGTACCGTGAAGGCCGAAGGTCAGGTCGTGCTCGGTTGGCGCGACGTGCCGGTCGACCACGCCATGCCGATCTCGCCGACCGTGAAGGCGAGCGAGCCGCTGATCCGCCAGATCTTCATCGGCCGCGGCAAGGACATCATGGTGACCGACGCGCTCGAGCGGAAGCTGTACATCATCCGCAAGACCGCGAGCCACCGCATCCAGGCGCTCAAGCTCAAGCACGGCAAGGAATACTTCGTGCCGTCGATGTCGGCGCGCACCGTCGTCTACAAGGGTCTGCTGCTCGCGGGCCAGGTCGGCGTGTACTACCGCGACCTGCAGGACGAGCGCGTCGTGTCGGCGCTCGCCCTCGTGCACCAGCGCTTCTCGACCAACACGTTCCCGGCATGGGAACTGGCTCACCCGTACCGCATGATTGCCCACAACGGCGAAATCAACACGGTGAAGGGCAACGTCAACTGGCTGAACGCGCGTACCGGCGCGATCGCCTCGCACGTGCTCGGCGACGACCTGCCGAAGCTGTGGCCGCTGATCTATCCGGGCCAATCGGATACGGCATCGTTCGACAACTGTCTCGAACTGCTGGTGATGGCCGGCTACCCGCTCGTCCACGCCATGATGATGATGATCCCGGAAGCCTGGGAACAGCACACGCTGATGGACGAAAACCGCCGCGCGTTCTACGAATACCACGCTGCCATGATGGAGCCGTGGGACGGCCCCGCCGCGATCGCGTTCACCGACGGCCGTCAGATCGGCGCGACGCTCGACCGTAACGGCCTGCGTCCGGCGCGCTACATCGTCACCGACGACGATCTCGTGATCATGGCGTCGGAAGCCGGCACGCTGCTGATCCCCGAGTCGAAGATCGTCAAGAAGTGGCGTCTGCAGCCGGGCAAGATGTTCCTGATCGACATGGA